>NZ_QUKM01000016.1:0-75255 GCF_003481245.1 Blautia sp. TF10-30 | reverse complement strand
TGCCGTAAGGCATGGAGCTGACTGTTACTAATCGGTCGAGGGCTTGACCTGAAATGCAAAACAAAAGTTTTGCAGAAAATGGTTGTGTTCGGAAAGAAAGTATGGTATGATGTATAGGTGTTAAGTGTATGCGGTTTTGAAGGTATATCAAATATCTTCAAAATAGTTATTGTGGCCCGGTGGCTCAGCTGGTTAGAGCGCCGCCCTGTCACGGCGGAGGTCGTCGGTTCGATCCCGATCCGGGTCGCTTTTCATAACTAAATATCTGAAAAATGGGATCTTAGCTCAGCTGGGAGAGCATCTGCCTTACAAGCAGAGGGTCACAGGTTCGAGCCCTGTAGGTCCCATTCTTTTATGGGTGGTTTCCCGAGTGGCCAAAGGGGACAGACTGTAAATCTGCTGCAAATTGCTTCGGTGGTTCGAATCCACCACCACCCACTTGCCAATCAGGCAATCGGCCGATGTGGCTCAATTGGCAGAGCAGCTGATTTGTAATCAGCAGGTTATCGGTTCGAGTCCGATCATCGGCTTTACTTGAGAAATCAAGTACAAAAATAGGATATCGCGGGATGGAGCAGTCTGGAAGCTCGTCGGGCTCATAACCCGAAGGTCGTAGGTTCAAATCCTACTCCCGCAATTTTATGCCTAGTTAGCTCAGTTGGTAGAGCAGAGGACTGAAAATCCTCGTGTCTCTGGTTCGATTCCGGAACTAGGCATATTTTACGGAGCATTAGCTCAGTCGGTAGAGCACTTGACTTTTAATCAAGTTGTCCGGGGTTCGAATCCCCGATGCTTCACTATGTGGAACCCTTTCGAGGGTTCTTTTTTTGTTCTGCATATCCAAAATTGGTCCACCGGACCAATTTTGATTATGTTTATCTTAAGGTTACGGCGAAAATCTTGCAAAAGAGCAGGAAATGTACTATGCTTTGAAAGAATAAAAAAGAACGGAGGAATCTGTTTATGGCACAAAAAAAGAAAAACAAAAGACGAAGACGCCAGTTTCAGCAGAAAGTGATTTTAAGTGTTCTGCTTGTTATCATTATCGGATTGATTGGCGTGCTTGGATATCAGATGCAGAAGAACGAGAAAAAACAGACGGATGGAAACGCAAGTGCATCCTCTTCGGTTTCGTCATCCTCTCTTGCTGGGGACAGTTCAGAGCCGATATCGGATTCCAGCCCGGAGGAGGAGATTACACCGACGCCTGAGCCGGTACAGCAGATTTCGTCAGATGGTCTGAACAGTCAGCATGCCCTGCTGGTGCGGGAAAGCGATCTGGCTGAGATGATGAATCTGGGCGGAGATGAGAGAATTTATCCGGCGTCGATGACAAAGATTATGACAGCGCTGCTTACCATTGAAAATCTTCCGGATCTGAACGAGACGATTACGGTTCCGGAGGACATCTTCGAGGAACTGACGGCACAGGATGCGTCGGTAGCGGGATTTAATCCGTACGAACAGCCAACGGTTCGTGATCTTCTCTATGGTGTGCTGCTGCCATCCGGCGCAGATGCCTGTGAGACATTGGCGAGAGCAGTCGGCGGATCGGAAGAAGGTTTTGTGGCCATGATGAACCAGAAAGCAGAAGAACTGGGACTTACCAATACGCATTTTGAGAACTGCACGGGACTGCATAACGACAACCATTATTCTACCTGCCGTGATATTGCGGTGCTGATGAGTGAGTGTCTGAAGAGTGATACGTTTCGCGAGATCGTGACGAGGGAGGTTTACACAACGGAGGCTACCGCATCACACCCGGAGGGAATTACGCTGTATGATACGATGCTCCACCGGTTTACCAGCTATGAGATGAGTACGACACTGGAGAACGGGGCAGTCATTGAAGGCGGAAAGACCGGATTTACCGATGAGGCGGGTCAGTGCCTGGTCAGCTTTGCAGAATATGGAGGCGAAGAGTACATACTTGTTACGGCAGAGGCCATGACGGATTCGGGATCTGCGGTGGACAGCATCGCGGATGCGAGTACGGTGTATGGAAGATTACAGTAAATACAGGTGAAAGCGAGAGCTGGAAACGGGAGAAAATTCCCGGTTCCGGCTCTTTTTTTTGCGTGAAGTAAGTCGAGAAAATAAGGTGTGGATAACATTGGGGATGTTTTGCACGGAATGCGCAGAAAAGAATTATGTTTTCCACAAAAGAAAGAAGCGCATGGGAAAAATTGTGGATAACGGAAAGGAAAAATCCAGTTTTTGTGTATAGATCGCGCCGGATGGGAAATACTGCTTACTGTAGAAAAGCAGGAGGAGAGCGAGAAATCGAAAAACGCCTCTGAAATGCTTAAAAAGATATCAGCAGAGGTGGTAAGAATATGAAAAGAGACAAGTTGAGAATCGGCGTGATCACAGCGGCACTGGCAATGATGATTGCAGGCGGAGTGCTGACCTGGCAGCAGGATGCGAGAAACGGTAAGGCAGATCAGGCGAAACAGGGAGAGACGGCACAGCTTACAGAGGACGAAAGCACCGGAACTACAGAACAGCAGACGGAGGAGACGGCGGGAGATGCAGACGGAACGCGTGCCGTACAGGATCAGGCAGATGATGTGGAAAACAGTCTGGAACAGGTGCCGGAAATGGAAGCGGCGTGTGAAGAAGAGGCGGCGGGAAATCCAGAAGCAGATGCAGAGACGGCTCAGAATACACCGGAAGAATCAGATGGGAATACAGAAAGACAGGACGCGCAGGCGGTAAACGGAACAGCGGCGGATCAGAACGGAGAAACAGGATCAGGAGAAACAGCGGCGAATGAAGAAACGAGTGCAGCATCCGGAACTGTGGATTCTGCAGAAAATCAGGAAACGGCAGTTGAGACAGCAGGGGCTGCACAGGATCTGATGTTCAGCGAAGCGACAATCATGGAACTGCCGGTTACTGGAACAGTTCTGATTCCGTATAACATGGAAAATACCGTTTATTTCCCGACACTGGATCTTTACCAGTGCAATCCAGGCGTTGTTTTCTCGGCGGCAGAAGGAACTCCGGTTCTGGCGGCAGCGGACGGAGAAGTTGTGAGTGTGGAAAATGATGCAAGAACCGGCCTCACCGTCACCATGAATCTTGGAAATGGATACGAAGCCATCTACGGACAGCTCACAGACGTTTCCCTCGAGGCAGGCCAGAAAGTTCAGAAAGCAGCACGGATCGGAGCAGTTGCAGCACCGACGAAATATTATGTAAAAGAGGGAAGCAATCTTTTCTTTGAGATGAAAAAAGATGGAAAAGCCATTGATCCTATGGTATATCTCCCGGCAATTTCGGAATAAAAAAGAGGACCTGCACGAAATGGGATGCGGGAAAGTATTATAAAGTGTAGGATTCGCAATCGAATCTTTTTTACAGGTTTTGAATACAAAAAAGGCGGCGCAGACCGCGGATGGTAAAATACCGTTTTTCGATTGCTTTTTATAAAAAAGGCTGGCTGAAAACAGTCAGCTTTACATATAACAAACAGGATTGTTTTGATATAGAAAAAGGGCGGAATAAAAGGAAAGTAACCGGTTACAGAAAATGTGAAAGTTTGTCATTTTAGGGGTTTCGTTTTTGAATGTTATCGGTTAAAATAGATGTAGTGGACAGATCCTGAAAACAAGGAGGATTAGAAAAATATGGAGCTTTTATTTATGGACCCGGTGTTCAAAGAAGCAATCTGGGGTGGAACAAAGTTAAGAGACGTATTTGATTACGAAATTCCGAGCGATACAACCGGCGAGTGCTGGGCGATCAGCGGACATGCCAACGGAATGAGCCATGTGGCAGGCGGAAGATTTGATGGAAAAACATTAGGTGAGCTCTGGAAAGAGGAGCCGGAAATTTTCGGAAATTACCCGGGAAGCCAGGTTCCGCTGCTGATCAAGATCATTGATGCAAAAAATGATCTGAGCATCCAGGTTCATCCAGATGATGCTTATGCAGGAGAGCATGAGAATGGATCTCTTGGAAAGACCGAGTGCTGGTACGTGCTGGACTGCGAACCGGGTACAGAAATTGTTATCGGACACAATGCAAAAGACAAGGCAGAAGTGGAGAAAATGATCCGCAATCATGAGTGGAGCGATTTCATCCGCAAAGTGCCGGTACATAAGGGAGATTTCTTCCAGATCAATCCGGGATGCGTACATGCCATCAAAGGCGGCACACTGATTCTGGAGACACAGCAGAGCAGCGATATCACCTATCGTGTATACGATTATGACAGACTGCAGAACGGCAAACCGAGACAACTTCATGTAGAGCAGAGTATCGATGTTATCGAGGCTCCGTTTAAAACGGCAGATATCGATACCTTTACAGAGGAAATCCCGGGCGCGGTACATACCCATTTTGTAACATGCAAGTTCTACTCTGTAGATAAATACGACATCGACGGTGTATTCACCTTGGATGCGAAAAAATATTATACTAATGTAAGTGTAATCGCCGGAGAGGGTACTGTAAACGGTATTCCGGTTAAGAAAGGTACTCACTTTATTATACCGGCTAATTTTAATGGATGCAGATTTGAAGGAAAACTTTCTGTAATCTGCTCAAATCCAGAAGCATAAGAGAGGAGAAAAACACAATGAGACTTGGAGCATTAGAAGCAGGCGGAACAAAGATGGTCTGCGCAATTGGAAACGCAAATGGAGAAATTTATGAGAGAATTTCTATCCCGACCGAGACACCGGAAATTACCGTTCCGAAAATGATTGAGTATTTCAAAGAGAAGGACATTCAGGCACTGGGAATCGGTTGCTTTGGACCGATCGACCTGAACAGAAAATCCGAAACATATGGTTACATTACCACAACTCCCAAATTAGCATGGAAGAACTACAACATCGTAGGCGCTTTCACAGATGCACTGGACATCCCGGTTGGATTTGATACCGATGTAAACGGTTCTGCACTGGGTGAGGCTACCTGGGGAATCACAAAAGGTCTGGACAACAGCATTTACATCACCATCGGAACGGGCGTTGGAATGGGAATTATTTCCAATGGCAAGCTGTTGCACGGCATGCTTCATCCGGAAGGCGGACACGTTCTGCTGACCAGACATCCGAAAGATACTTACGGCGGAAAATGCCCGTATCACAGCAACTGCCTGGAAGGCCTTGCTGCAGGTCCTGCCATTGAAGCACGCTGGGGCAAAAAAGGTATTGAGCTGGCAGACAAAAAAGAGGTATGGGAGCTTGAGGCTTACTATATCGGACAGGCACTTGTAGACTGCATCATGCTGCTCTCCCCGCAGAGAATCGTTTTGGGCGGAGGCGTTATGCATCAGGAGCATATGATGCCGCTCGTAAGAGAAGAAGTAAAGAAACAGCTGAACGGATATCTTGTAACAAAAGAACTTGAGGATCTCGACAGCTACATTGTACTTCCAAGCCTGAACGACAATCAGGGTATCATGGGTGCGCTGAAACTGGCTGTAGATGAGCTGGCAATGCAGTAAGGTGCAGGAACATCCGAAAAATTTCACTTACATCGTGGAATGCAGCGATGGAACACTTTACACCGGCTGGACCAACAATCTTGAGCACCGCGTTGAGACACACAATGTGGGAAAAGGTGCCAAATACACCAAAAGCCGGAGACCGGTAAAACTGGTGTATTTTGAAACGTATTCCTCCAAAGAAGAGGCGATGCGGCGGGAGTGGGAGATTAAACAGCTTTCGCGGACAGAGAAATGGAAGCTGATCAAGGCGAAATAAGAATCAAAAACAGACTTTTCGAACAGACACAACAATGTGTGGATGCGGAAAGTCTGTTTTTTTGTGAAAATGTGTCGAACGATTCCGGAAGAAACCAGATATTTTGACTTGCAAAATAATTTCATCCTGTTATAATAAAAGAAACGGCAACAAGTAGTAATAAAAACTATGTGAGACGGTAATTGAAATAAAACAGCGTTTCTGACAGGAAAGGAGTGGGCAGAATGAAGTATATCAGAAAAAATGGAATCAAGGATCCTGGCAGTGCGATTACACATGGAACTGCGCTGATCCTAGCGGTGGTGGGAACGCTGCCGTTGCTTTTGAAGGCGGCGCGGGAGCCGGATCATCTGCATGTGGTCGCAATGACAGTGTTTATGCTGAGTATGATTTTGCTGTATCTGGCGAGCACCGTGTATCACACGTTTGATGTAAACGGGAAGGTGAACCGTCGACTGAAAAAGTTTGATCATATGATGATTTCAGTGCTGATTGCGGGAAGCTACACACCGATCTGCCTGATTGCACTGCATGGACGGACGGGAATTGCACTCTGTGCACTGGTGTGGGCGGCAGCGATTGGCGGGATTCTCGTCAAGGCATTCTGGATCAACTGTCCGAAGTGGTTTTCTTCGGTGCTGTATATCGCAATGGGCTGGCTGTGCGTTCTGGCGTTTCATCCGCTGTTTCTGGCCCTCTCGCGGCCGGCGTTTGGATGGCTGCTGGCCGGCGGAATTATTTATACAGTCGGCGGGGTGATTTACTCCTTAAAAATGCCGGTGTTTAATGCAAAACATAAAAAGTTCGGAACACATGAAATTTTCCATCTGTTTGTGATGGGTGGAAGCTTCTGTCATTTTATTGTGATGTACTATTTTGTGGCGGCGATGCCGGTATAAAATAACAGTGGCGGCTGTACCGGGAAAGAAAAATCCGGTACAGCCGCTGCTTTATGTTTACGTGTCGTGGGGGTAAAATCTGTGATGCTGCAAAACTCCTGGAGAATGCTGTTATAACAACGGGAACAGCCACTTTAGTTCAGTTTAATATTTTTAAACAGCGATCCCAGTGTCGTTGTCACTTCCTCTGTCTCCGGGAGTTCGATGGTTTCTTCCTGAATTTCTTCGGCGGCAACATCGTCGAGTGCCTTCATGGAGAGACTGAGTTTGCCGTCTTTGATGGCAATGACTTTTACTTTGACTTTATCGCCGACTGCCAGAACTGCGGACGGATGTTTGATGCGTTTGGCGCAGATCTGGGAGATGTGGACGAGGCCGGAGAGGCCGTTTCCGAGGCTGATGAAGGCGCCGTATGGCTGCAGGCTCTCAACGGTTCCTTCGGTGACGAGGCCGACTTCTACGTTGGAGATTTTCTCTTTGCGCTCTTCGTCTGCTTTCTCGCGGAGAATTTCGCGGGCGGAGAGGATCAGGCGGTCTTTTTCTTTGTCGAGGTCAAAAACCTGTACCTGAATGTCTTTGTTTAAGTATTCATTCAGATCTTCCACGTAGTTCAGGGAGAGTTTGGAAGCCGGGATGAAGCCGCGGATTCCTTCGACGTAAGCGATAACACCGGCGTTTACGATTCCTTTGACTTTTACATCCAGTACGGTTTTCTCTTCTTTGTACTGTGCGAGTTTTTCCCATGCGAGGATATCGTTTGCCTCTGCGCGGGAGAGAAGAATGTTGCCGTGGCCGTCGTCTTTGCGGATCACGGTTGCGGTGATTTCGTCACCGACCTGAACAGCGTCTTTTAAGGAGAAGCCAGGCTCGTTGCTGAAGTCCTCGGCGCGGATGACGCCCTCTGCGTAGTATTTCAGATCGAGAATCACCTCTTTTTCATCTACGGAGATGACGGTTCCGGTGAGCATGTCGCCTTCCTCAATTTTTTTGAAGGAAGCTTCCAGCTCTGCGGAGAAGTCATCCATGGTTAATTTTTCTTCTGACATAATGAAACACCCCTTTTTCGTAAGAATAACAGGAAAACGAGAGGAAAATTGTGGATTTATGAAAAAATCGGGTTCAATTTTGCACGTTTTTCTATCTGCGTTTATCTTAACATAAAAGATTTTCTTTGACCAGATGAAAAAAGGATGGTAATATGTGTGTAGTCGTTACCAAAATTACTGAGACGCGCACTTGCTGCGCGGCTGCAGGAGAAAGTGATTCAGGTGGCCGCCCGGAACTTCGCGGAGCGAATTTGCATGTGCAGGGCGGCGGTTACTGGTCACGAAGTGAGCAGTAACTGTAGTCGTTACAAAAAAAGAAGTAAAACTACCGGGACGAACTTACTGTATACCACAAACATACAGAAGGGAGGAGTACTATTATGAAATCAAATTCAAGAGTTTATGTAATTGGACATAAAAATCCGGATACGGATTCCATTTGTTCGGCGATTGCCTATGCGGATATCAAGAACAGGACAGATAAAACCAAAACCTACATGGCGCGGCGTGCCGGTCAGATCAATGAGGAGACCGAGTATGTACTGAAGCGCTTTGGCGTGCGCGCACCGGGGTATCTGCCGAATGCGGGAACGCAGGTAAAGGAAATTGAAATCCATGAGGTGCCGAGCGTACCGGGCACGATTTCCGTGAAGAAAGCGTATTCCATGATGAAAAACAACAACGTGGTCACACTGCCGATTACTTCGCCGGACAATGATCTGCAGGGCGTGATTACGGTCAGTGATATCGCAGAATCCTATATGGATTCTTATGACAGCCATGTCATGTCACTGGCAAGGACGCAATACCGCAGTATCGCGGATACGTTGGATGGTTCGGTTATTGTCGGAAATGAACATGGTTATTTTATCCGCGGAAAAGTCGTTGTCGGCGCATTCCATCCGGATACGATGGAGAACTACATCGAAAAAGATGACCTTGTCATTCTCGGAAACCGTGCGGAGGACCAGCTCTGTGCAATCGAGATGGATGCAAGCTGCATTATCGTCGGACTTGGCGCAAAGGTGACGAAAACGATTCAGAAATTTGCAGAGGAAAAATGCTGTGTGATCATCAGCAGTCCGCATGACACGTATACGATTGCGCGTCTGATTAACCAGAGTATTCCGGTCAAATATCTGATGCGCAGAAGCAATCTGATCACGTTCAACACCGAAGATTTCCTCGATGATATCAAAGAAGTTATGAAAAATCAGAGACACCGCGATTTCCCGATTCTGAACAAGAAAGGAAAATATGTGGGAACGATTTCCCGTCGGAACCTGATCGGAAATGCAGGAAAGAAACTGATTCTCGTCGATCACAATGAGGAATCACAGGCGGTCGATAACGTCAAAGAGGCGGAGATTCTCGAGATCATCGACCATCATCGTCTGGGATCACTTGAGACGATGGCGCCGGTTATGTTCCGCAATGAGCCGGTGGGCTGCACGGGAACGATTATGTATGAAATTTATAAGGAAAAAGAGCTGGAGATCGCGCCGAACATCGCAGGACTGCTCTGCGCAGCCATCATTTCCGATACGCTGATGTTCCGGTCGCCGACGTGTACGTTTCTTGACAAAGCGGCAGCAGAGGCACTGGCGGACATTGCAGGCATCAGCATTCCGGAGTTTGCATCCGAAATGTTCCGTGCAGGAAGCAACCTGAAAGATAAATCACCGGAAGAAATTTTCTACCAGGATTTCAAAAAATTCATCATGGGCGATGTTACGTTTGGTGTCGGCCAGATTACATCCCTCGATGCGGGCGAGCTGGAATCCATCAAGGAACAGCTTCTGCCGCAGATGGAAAGCGAGTGCGGAAAACACGGCATCGAGATGGTATTCTTTATGCTGACCAATATTATAGAAGAATCTACAGAGCTTCTGTATTATGGAAGCGGGGCAAAGGAAGTCATCGAAAAAGCTTTTGAAGATCTTCCGGTCAACGAGGTCAGCTGCGAGCTGAAGGGTGTTGTATCGAGAAAGAAACAGCTGATTCCGGCATTTATGATGGCGCTGCAGAATCAGTAAAAACAGAAAAAATAAAAAAGCGTGGTTCCGGGCCTGAAAACAGATCCGGGGCACGCTTTTTTCGGTCATAAAAGGGTGAAAAAGAGGAAAGGAAAGAAATAAGAATGGGAAAACAGACATGGAAAGCGGGAAATATGCTGTATCCGCTGCCGGCGGTCATGGTGTCGGTGCGCGGAAAGAACGGGGAGGACAACATCATCACCGTTGCCTGGGCCGGCACGGTGTGTACGAATCCTCCGATGGTATCGATCTCGGTGCGGCCGGAACGCTACAGCTATCAGATGATCAAAGAGAGCGGTGCGTTCGTCATCAACCTGACGACGGAGGACCTCTGCTATGCGACCGACTACTGCGGCGTGCGCTCGGGAAGAGATGTGGATAAGTTCAAAGAGATGAAACTGACGAAAGTCGAGGCGGAGGAGATTTCCGCACCGATGATCGGGGAGTCGCCGGTTAATATCGAGTGTAAAGTGGAGCAGGTGCTCGAACTGGGCTCGCATCACATGTTTCTTGCAAAAGTTGTGGCTGTCCATGCGGATGAGGCATACATGGATGAGCGCGGCCGCTTCGATCTGAACCGCGCGAAACCGATTGTGTATTCCCACGGAGAGTACTTTGGAATCGGGAAAAAGCAGGGAACCTTTGGCTGGAGCGTGAAGAAAAAATCGAAAACACCTAATATAAAAACAAAAAACCGCAGCTAATCTTTATTTTCTAAAGAATCAGCACGCGAAATTTTATAGTACTTTCGGTAAAAATATACAAAATCGACAAAAATACTGGGTAAATATTAGAAAACGCTACAAAATCATGATTTATTAGGAATTTTTTGCGTGAAATATTGCAAAAACCGGATATTTTATGCTATAATATCAACCAATCGTTGACCTTATAAAATTAAGTGATCCGGAGGACGGGAGAATCCACCGGAGACGCGAGAGAGTGCGGAAATGATTTTCTCCACGCTTTAAGGCTGATGAGAACCGCAGATGGATCTTTTAAAGAAATCTTTCTGCACTACATTAAGGGAGAAATTTCAAGGAGGAAACTAACATGTCATACGTAGATGAGGTTATTGAGTCCGTAGTTGCAAAAAACCCAGCTGAGCCGGAATTCCATCAGGCAGTCAAAGAGGTTCTGGAATCTCTTCGCCCTGTTATTGAAGCAAACGAGGAAAAATACAGAAAAGTCGCTCTTCTGGAGAGAATGGTAGAGCCAGAGCGTCAGATCAAATTCCGTGTGCCGTGGGTAGACGATAAAGGACAGGCTCATGTAAACACCGGATATCGTGTACAGTTTAACAGTGCAATCGGACCTTACAAAGGAGGAATCCGTCTGCATCCTTCTGTAAATATTGGTATTATCAAATTCCTGGGATTCGAGCAGGTATTCAAAAACTCACTGACCAGCCTTCCGATCGGCGGAGGTAAAGGTGGTTCTGACTTCGATCCGAAAGGAAAATCTGACAGAGAGATCATGGCATTCTGCCAGAGCTTTATGACAGAGCTTTGCAAATATATCGGCGCAGACACCGACGTACCGGCTGGTGACATCGGAACAGGCGCAAGAGAGATCGGCTTCATGTTCGGACAGTACAAGAGAATCCGCGGCGTATACGAAGGCGTTCTGACTGGTAAAGGTTTAAGCTACGGCGGATCTTTAGCAAGAACAGAGGCTACCGGATACGGACTGCTGTACCTGACCCAGGAGCTGCTGAAACTGAACGGCATCGACATCGCAGGCAAGACCGCTTGTGTATCCGGTTCCGGAAACGTTGCAATCTATGCAATCGAGAAAGCTACTCAGCTTGGTGTGAAAGTTCTCACCTGCTCTGACTCCAACGGATGGGTTTACGATCCAGACGGAATCGATGTAGCTGCATTAAAAGAGATCAAAGAAGTAAATCGTGCCCGTCTGACCGAGTACAAGAAATATCGTCCAAACTCTGAGTACCACGAAGGACGCGGCGTATGGGTTGTAAAAGCAGACCTTGCTCTTCCTTGCGCAACTCAGAACGAGCTGCTGCTTGAGGATGCAAAAGCACTTGTTGAGAACGGATGCACTGCAGTATGCGAGGGCGCTAACATGCCTACTACTCTGGAAGCAACCAAATATCTGCAGGAGCACGGCGTAATCTTCGCACCTGGAAAAGCTGCAAATGCAGGTGGTGTTGCAACATCCGCACTCGAGATGTCCCAGAACTCCGAGCGTCTGTCTTGGACCTTCGATGAAGTTGATGCAAAACTGAAAAATATCATGATCAACATCACACACAACATGGTTGATGCTGCAAAACGTTACGGCCATGAGGGCGACTATGTTATGGGCGCTAACATCGCAGGCTTTGAGAAAGTAGCTGACGCTATGATGGCTCAGGGAATCTGCTAATCTGATTTTGAGAAATCCAAAGGGATCTCCGGTTAAGACCGAGGGTCCCTTTTTGCATAAAAGATAGAAGAAACACAGAAAAATAACGAAAATTACAGTGTACAAAAAACATTACATTTTGCAACGAGACTAGACAGAAGAAATAGACTTTCACGCGGTACCGTGTGAATAAAACGACAGAATATGCGAGTAAGTTGTATTATTATGCATAAATGCAATATACAGGTAAGATAAAAACCTAAGAAAAACGTAAGAAAAAAGATATTTTATGTTCAGAAATAGAGCGTATAGTAAACAAAAATAATGCAAAAATAATGAAAAGCAGAAGTTGACAAGAGCTTGCGCGAGAAATATAATTATTTATGTATTGATAAAGAACTTGTTTGCATTAATATGTAATGAATTTGCATACAGGGAAGAGGAAGAGAAGATGACATTAAAAGATTGCTACATGCAGATGGGAGCAGATTACGAGGAAACCGTTCAGCGGCTTCGCAGTGAATCTCTGATTCAGCGGATCATTTTAAAATTTCCTCAGGATCCGAGCTATCAGGAGCTTTGCCAGGCACTGGCGGACGGAAATATTGAGGTTGCATTCCGTGCAGCTCATACATTAAAAGGCGTGTGCCAGAATCTTGGTTTTAAAAATCTGTACGAGCCAAGCGCCGAGCTGACCGAGCGGTTAAGACCGCTGCAGGAGACCGAGACGGATGATCTGATGCAGAAGGTGACGGAAGAATATAACCGCACCGTAAAAGCGATTGAGGATTTCCAGAACGCTTAAATTGAAGGAAGAAAACAAGGAGACATTGATCTGTGAGATGAGGAACACAGACCGGTGTCTCCTTTTTATGGAATTCTGTACAAGATGCGGGTTGACGGGAAAAAAGAAACATGATAATCTTTTTACATAAAAGCACAGCTTATGAAGAAGACTTGTTTAAAAAGAAAAACTTATAAGTATCTATAAGAAAAAACAAGGACGCTTTGCCGGAAAAATTCCGGCTGTGCAGGGCATATTCCATACCGAAAGGCAAGGCAGCCCAAATCTACAAAAGCAGGAGAAAAGCAATGAAAAAAGAAAAAAGTTCAGCTATGGGAACCCCGTACACCTTTGAAGGACGGATTCCGCTGAAGCAGGCGATTCCGCTTGGATTGCAGCACATAATGGCGATGTTCGTAGGAAACCTTACCCCGCTTCTGATCATCATGGGAGCGTGCGGTCTGACGGCGGATGCGGGCTACGGTGCACTTCGTACGGCTCTTTTGCAGAATGCAATGACAGTAGCCGGTATTGTAACACTGGTACAGATGTTTTCGATTGGACCGATCGGCGGTAAAGTACCGATTGTTATGGGTACATCTTCTGGATTCCTCGGCGTATTCAAGAGCGTGACAGCCGTGCTGGGACAGGGCGCGCTGACGTACGGCGCTATCCTTGGTGCGACAATTGTCGGCGGTCTGTTTGAGGGCGTGCTTGGCGTCTGTTTAAAGCCGCTTCGTAAATTTTTCCCGTCGGTTGTTACCGGCTGCGTCGTTATGGCGATCGGTCTTTCGCTGATTCCGGTTGGAATCAATTATCTCTGCGGCGGTTCCGGAACGAACGATTACGGTTCCATGCAGAATCTGTTCCTTGGAATGGTTGTTCTGATTGTAACGCTCGCATTGAAGCACTTTACAAATCCGAAGGGAATTTTAAGTACTGCTTCGATTCTGATCGGTATTTTAGTCGGCTACGTAGTAGCCATTGTTATGACAATGGTTCTGCCGCATACCGGAACGGCGGTTCTTGAGGATGGAAGCACAGTTTCCTATACATATTCCTGGGTTGTCAATTTCCAGCAGGTAAAAGACGCTTCCTGGTTCGCACTTCCGGGTATTGCAGGTTTTGGAAAACTGGCTGAGGTAAAACCGGTCTTCCGGCTGGAGGCCATTCTTCCGGTTGCAATCATGTTTATTGTAACAACCGTTGAGACGGTTGGTGATATCTGTGCCTGTGTAGAGAGCGGTATGGACCGCGAGGCAACCGATTCGGAGCTTTCCGGCGGTATTATCTGCGATGGTCTTGGATCAAGCTTTGCAGCAGTACTCGGTGTTCTTCCGAATACTTCTTTTGCACAGAATGTCGGCATTATTTCGATGACAAAAATTGTAAACCGTATGGCGCTTTCCTGCGGAGCAGTTTTCCTGATTCTCTGCGGACTCTGCCCGAAGATTGCAGCATTTGTATCCATCATGCCGCAGTCCGTACTGGGCGGTGCGGCCGTTATGATGTTTGCATCGATTCTGGTTTCCGGTATCCAGCTCATCACAAAAGAGCCGATCACAAGTCGTGAGATTACAATCGTTTCCGTTGCACTGGGTCTTGGCTATGGCCTTGGATCTACTGCAGGAGCGATTTCAGAGCTTCCTTATTATATCCAGCTGATTTTCGGCGGTTCCGGTATCGTTCCGGCGGCGGTTACGGCGATTGTGCTGAATATCATTATTCCAAAAGAGAAGAAAAAAGCAGAATAAAGAACAAAAAAAAGAAAAAGAACCTCTTATGTTTCCGGAAAGAAGTATTCCCGGGGAGAGATAAGAGGTTCTTTTTTATTGTGCTGCCCGGCATTCGGAGGGAACTGCCGGTAGAAGGCTCTGCAGGTAAAATGTCTGAAAATACGAGGAATATACAAAATGACGGAAAAAGCACAAAAAATCCGTCAATAGATAAAAGAATAACGAAAAAGAAAAAGTCAAGATTGACTATAAATTTTAAAATAGTGTACAAAATCGACAATATGAATTAAAAAAACGAAATAAATTGTGAAAAATACATAAAAAATGCTTGTCAAAACGGGTGGAAGAGAGGTATAATCATTGCATAAAAAGTGTGACGAAAATGTGAAAGTTTTAGGCAAAACGTATGATTAAAAACAATGGATTCTTCGTAAGCCTGGACAAAAGCAACAACGGAGCACGCAAAAAGAACGTAAATCACAAGGAGGACACCAAATGAAAAAGAAAGTAATTTCTGCATTACTGGCAAGCACCATGATCGTAAGCCTGGTAGCATGTGGCAGCACTGGAGGAGACAGTTCTGACACAAACAGCAAGAGCAGCGGCACAACAGCATCAAGTACGGCAGGCGGCGATGAAGCAAAGGATACCTCATCGGACAGCGGCTCCGGCGATGCAGCAGGTTCTGGTGACTGGGTTGCAGCAGCTGATGAAGCAGATGATGCAGTACCGGGTGAAAATGACGATCGTGCGTTTGCAAAATTTGATCATGTCGTAGAAGTACATTATGGATATCAGATCGACCCGAAGGATACCACACTTCCGGACGGCGATTCCGTAGATAACAACCAGTACACCAGATACCTTCTGGATAACTACAACATCAAAGTTGTCTGCGACTGGACTGCAGGTAATGCATCTGACTTCCAGCAGAAAGTATCTCTGGCAATCGCATCTGCTTCCCTTCCGGATGCAGTCGTTGCACCAACCCGTAACTACCTGGTACAGGCAGCAAGAGCAGATCTTCTTGCAGACCTCTGGCCGGAGTTCAACCAGTACGCATCCAAACAGGTAAAAGAAATCATCGAGACTACCGAAGGACGTGCGATCAACAATGCAACCGTAGACGGAACCTTCTGTGCACTGCCAAACATATCGGTAGATACCGATGGTGTTTACCTGTACTTTATCCGTCAGGACTGGCTGGATCAGTTAGGACTGGAAGTTCCGAAGACCGTAGATGAACTCGGCGAAGTAGCTCAGAAATTTAAAGACGCAGGTCTCAGCCCGGATTATGCAATCGCAGGTATTGATAACGGCGGAAGAACCTACTCCAACTTCCTGAACTCCTCCAACAACGGATACGGTTTCGATGCTGTATATCAGGCATTCAATGCAACACCGGGGTATTTTCTGAAAGATGATTCCGGCGAACTGTACTGGGGAACTACAACAGATGAAATGAAAGAAGCCCTTACCACCTTACATGACTGGTATGAAAAAGGCCTCATCAACCCGGAGGTTGGAACCACAACCAACGGCGACAATGCAAACAATGTTAAGAACGGAACCTGCGGTATCTTCATGGGACCATGGTGGAGCCTTGGATACGGAAACCCGGATTCCTTCCGTAACGATAACAATGCAAACTGGCAGGCATATCCGCTGTACACCAAAGACGGTGAGTGGAATATTCATATGAAAGACGTTGGAACCACTTATACTATGGTAAACAAAAACGCATCGGATGATGTGAAGAAAGCCATTGTTATCATGAACAACGTACTCGTTCGTGATGAGTCTACCTTCGATACTTCTGTAGCAATCGGCTGGTATCCGCTGCGTAACTGTATGGCAGCTACCGATGAGTGCGAGTATGAGTATGATGCACTGATGGGAATCATCAAAGGCGAAGCAAGCGCAGATGATTATCAGCAGGGCGGAAGCAAATTCAACGGTCTGTACAAGAACCTGGCAAACGATGCCGCAACTCTGAAAGACGTTATCTCTGAGGACTATGACGGATCCAGAGATCTGACAGTAACCGATATGGATGTCAATACCAACAACGGACAGTTCAACAGATTCTATGCACTGCTGATTGGTGATCGTCCATACGCAACACTTGAACCGGATCACAAGATCTATTCTGAACTGTACTACACCATCGACGGAATGGATACCTACTGGACGCAGATCTCTGACCTGGAAGACAAGAGTGTCCTTCAGTTCATCACAGGCGCTAAGAGCCTTGACGAGTGGGATCAGTTCTGCACCGACTGGCATGTACAGGGCGGCGATCAGATCCTTGAGCTGGTAAAAGATTACCTGGCTGAGTAATTTATGTAAATGTATGATGTGGAGGGTGGGGTACAGGAAAGCCTGTACCCCACTACTTTAAAAAAATGACATCAAAGGAGGAGCTTGCCGTGAAGAAGAAAAAAGGCCATCTCGGGCTGTCAAATTCCTTTCACTATACGTTAATGGTTCTGCCGGGTTATATCTGGCTGTTTATGTTTTCTATCGTTCCGATGGTTGGTATTGTAATGGCATTCCAGGATTACAATCCGAGCAAAGGATGGTTCGGCTCTCCGTGGGTAGGTTTGAAATGGTTTAAATACCTGACCGTTATCCCGGATGCAAAACGGGCACTTGTCAATACTCTGATTATTGCAATCGCAAAGGTTATCCTGAATATCATCATTCCGCTGGTGTTCGCACTGCTGCTGAATGAGGTAAAGAATATGAAGTTCAAAAAGACGGTTCAGACAATCGTATATCTGCCGCACTTCGTATCCTGGGTTATCCTTGCAAACATCATCACCAATATCCTTGGCGCAAACGGAATTTTCAACACGGTCCGCAGCGCAATGGGTGCAACGGATACCGTTCTTCCGATGACCATGCCTAGCATCTTCCGTCAGTTACTGATCGGAACCGATGTATGGAAAGAGTTCGGTTACAACGCAGTTATTTATCTTGCAGCGCTGACCGGCATCAGCCCGAGCCTTTACGAGGCAGCCGCAATCGACGGCGCAAGCCGCTGGAAACGTGTATGGCACATCACCATCCCGGGACTGGTTCCAACCATCGTTCTTCTGACCACACTGGCAATGGGCAACGTTCTGAATGCAGGTTTCGACCAGGTATTCAACATGTACAACCAGCTGGTTATTGAAACTGGTGATATCATCGATACATACGTATACCGTATTGGTATTACAAACATGCAGTTCTCGCTGGCTACTGCAGCAGGTCTCTTTAAATCTGTTGTCAGCTTCGTGCTGGTTGTTACTTCTTATGTTTGTGCTTACAAGTTTGCTGATTACAAGATTTTCTAAGGAGGGCAGAAATTATGATAGAAAGCAAGAGTTTTGGCAGCAAAGCGTTTAAAGTCATAAATGCTATCATCCTGATTCTCCTGGCATTCAGCTGTTTTTATCCGTTATGGTATACGTTCTGCGTATCTATTTCTTCAAAAGCAGCTGCTGAGGGTGGTCTTGTAACGATTTACCCGATCGGATCAAACGTAAAATCCTACAGCCTGATTATGGGTGATTCCGCATTCTGGAATTCCTTCTGGATTTCCATCAAGCGAGTTGTGATTGGAACCATATGGACCATGGTTGTCCTGATTATGATGTCCTATCCGCTGGCAAAGAGCAAAACAGAGTACAAACCGAGAAACGTCCTGATGTGGATCCTGGTATTCTGTATGTTGTTCAATGGTGGTACCATTCCGTGGTTCATCACCGTTAAAAATTATGGTATGATCGATACGATGGCAGCACTGGTTCTGGCTGGTTCTGTTCCGGTATTCAACGTACTCCTGATGATGAATTTCTTCCGCGGCATCCCGGGAGACCTCGAGGAGGCAGCCCGTGTAGACGGCGCCGGCCCGTGGCGTATCCTGTGGCAGATTGTAGTTCCGTGTTCCAAACCGGTTATCGCAACCATCGTCCTGTTTACATCCGTTGGTTACTGGAACGAGTATTTCCAGGGCCTGGTATTAATGAACAAAGAGACGAACTATCCGTTACAGACCTACATCCGTCAGATCTCCGTTCAGATCCCGGTAGGCGTAACCCTGACTGCAGAGCAGTATCAGCAGTTAGCACAGAACTCCAACAAATCACTGGAGGCAGCAAAGGTATTTATCGCCCTTGTTCCTATGCTGATTGTATATCCGTTCCTGCAGAAATACTTCGTAACCGGTATTACACTGGGAGCAGTAAAAGAATAAGAGAAAACGCAGAAAAAGCGGCTTCTGAATCGAAACAGGAAGCCGCTTTTTTGCGCTTTTTTTCTTGCGTCCGGGGAGAAAACAGCGTAAGATAAAAAGGTATTGAGGTGAAAAACAAAATGTTTCTGGAGGGGATTTTATCATGAAAATACTTACATTCGGAGAACTGATGCTGCGTTTAAAAACACCGGAGCATCTGAAAATACTGCAGGCAGATACCTTTGAAGCCAGTTACGGCGGCGCGGAGGCGAACGTCGCAGTTTCTCTGGCAACACTCGGGAACGATGTTTCCTACGTGACAAAAGTGCCGGAGCACCAGGTCGGACAGGCGGCCATCAATGAAATCCGCCGGTTCGGTGTGGATACGACCCGTGTTCTGCGGGGCGGCGGCCGCGTCGGTATTTACTATTTTGAAAAGGGAACCAACATCCGACCGACGAGCGTGGTTTATGACCGCGCCTACAGCGCGATCGCGATGGCAGAAGCGGAGGAGTTTGACTGGGAAAAACTGCTCGAGGGCGTGGATCTCTTTTATTTCTCCGGTATCACGCCGGCCATCAGCTGCGAGATCGAAAAGACGCTGGAGAGCGCTCTTATGCTCTGCAAAGAGAAAAAAATTCAGGTGGTATGTGATCTCAACTACCGCGGAAAAATGTGGTCAGCAAAGGACGCACAGCGCGTCATGCGCCGTCTGATGTCTTACGTGGATGTCTGCATTGCAAATGATGAGGACTTTGAATCATCGCTTGGCATTCCGGCGTATGATGGAGATATGTCGCGCGGCATTGAACAGATCGAGTCTTACAAAGAGGGCATGCTGGAAATTCAGAAACAGTTCCCGAACTGTAAAGCAGTTGCGAGCGTGCTGCGCAATCTCTACACCGTGGAGGACGGCGACTGGATGGGAATTTACCTGAAAGACGGAAAATTCTATGAGAGCCCGGTTCACAAAGTACACAGCTTTGAGGCAGTCGGAGCCGGTGATGCGTTTGGTGCAGGACTGATTCACGCGATGGCGCATGATTTTGCGCCGCAGAGAACCATCGATTTTGCGATTTCCGCAAGCGTCTTAAAGCTGATGATTCAGCACGATGCCAACGTGGTCAGCGAAAAAGAGATTGAGCAGATCATGAAGCAGGGCGGAACAAATCTGCAGAGATAGAGGAAACAAAAAGATTCCGAGAGTACATACAGGACAGCAGGAGGAATAAAACTTGAAGAAACGGAATATTATATTAATAGGAATGCCGGGAGCCGGCAAAAGCAGCGTTGGCGTTATCCTTGCAAAGGCTTTGGGGTATGAGTTTATTGATACGGATCTTGTGATTCAGCATCGGGAGAAACGTCTTCTGCGCGAGATTATTGCAGATGAGGGAAATGAAGGCTTTCTTGCGATTGAGAATGAGGTCAATGCGACTCTGGAAGCCGATGAAAGCGTCATTGCACCGGGCGGCAGTGCCATTTACGGAAAAGAGGCGATGGAGCATTTTAAAGAAATTGGAATAATCGTTTACCTGAAGCTGTCGTATGAGGATCTGGCAAAGCGTCTTGGAAACCTGAAGGGACGCGGCGTTGTGCTGAAAGAGGGTCAGACGCTCAAAGATCTTTACGATGAGAGAAGTAAACTGTATGAACAGTATGCCGAGATTACGGTCGATGAGAGCGGAAAGGATATCCAGGGCACGATTCTGGCACTTCGCGAGCAGATTGGCATGTAAGAAGGAACGGTGGAATATTCGGAGAATTTTCAAAAACATAATATTACGTAATAATAAGGAAAATGTTCTGAAAGTTAGAAATTACATATAACGTTTCTCTGAATATTCCTGACCGGAAACGGTGGAAAAAAACGGAAATAGTACGGAATATATTAAAATTGATTTACAAAATATTAGATTTGAGTTAAGATAAGGGGAGACTGAAAAATCACTGCGGGGAGCAGTGCGTTTCAGTGAGTCCGGAGTGTGTAAAAAAAACAGCAGAACAGACTTTGAATCGTTATTTCGGATAAAACACACTCGTTAAGTTATGAGAAAGAAAATTTGAGGTGAATATATGGAACAGTATGTCATCAGAGGTGGAAATCCTCTTGTGGGCGAAGTGGAAATTGGGGGAGCAAAAAACGCGGCGCTTGCAATTCTTACGGCAGCAACGATGACCGATGAGACGGTTCTGATCGAAAACCTGCCGGATGTCAGTGATATTAATGTACTTCTGGAAGCAATCGCAGAGATCGGAGCCACCGTGGACCGCATCGACCGCCATACCGTGCGGATCAATGCAGCAACCATCGGAGATCTGAGCGTTGATTATGAATATATCAAAAAAATCCGTGCGTCTTATTATCTTTTAGGCGCGCTGCTTGGAAAATACAAAAGAGCGGAAGTTCCGCTTCCGGGCGGATGTAACATTGGAAGCCGTCCGATCGACCAGCATTTAAAGGGATTCCGCGCACTCGGTGCTGAGGTAAGCATCCGTCATGGCGCAATCGTGGCAAGTGCGGCAGATCTGCATGGAAGCCACATTTTCCTGGATATGGTTTCCGTTGGAGCCACCATCAACATCATGATGGCAGCTTCGATGGCAAGAGGAAATACAACGATTGAGAATGCAGCGAAAGAGCCGCACGTTGTCGATGTGGCGAACTTCCTGAACAGCATGGGAGCAAACATCAAAGGAGCAGGAACCGATGTGATCCGGATCAAGGGTGTCGATACCCTGCACGGAACCAGCTATGCGGTCGTACCGGATATGATCGAGGCAGGTACGTATATGTTTGCAGCAGCAGCTACAAAGGGCGATGTGCTGATTAAAAACGTGATTCCAAAGCATCTGGAAGCAACAACCGCAAAGCTCGAGGAGATTGGCTGCGACGTAGAAGAGTTTGACGATTCCATCCGTGTGAGCGCAAGCAAACGTCTGGGCAGAACACACGTAAAGACACAGCCGTATCCGGGTTACCCGACCGATATGCAGCCGCAGATTGCGGTTACACTGGCACTGGCAAACGGTACGAGTATTGTAACAGAGAGTATTTTTGAAAATCGTTTTAAATATGCGGATGAGCTGGCACGTATGGGCGCCTGTATTAAAGTAGAAGGCAACACGGCGATCATCGACGGCGTAGAGAAATTTACCGGAGCAGAGGTTTCCGCACCGGATCTTCGCGCCGGAGCAGCACTTGTTATTGCAGGTCTTGCAGCAGAGGGTGTTACCGTGGTGGATGATATTGTATACATTCTGCGCGGATACGAGGACTTCGACGGAAAGCTCCGTGGACTCGGCGCTGAAATTGAGCGTGTGAATAATGCAAAGGACATCCAGAAATTCCGGTTAAGAGCGTAAAAACAGTATAAAACAAATGTTGACAAAAAGGACGGTGCAATAAAAGGTACCGTTCTTTTATTTTACCTTATTGCGAAGAAATTGGCTTAAATTTTACTACTATTATTGTGAATTATTTTTTACCTTTCAAAGCTGAGGCGGTCAGTGTTGGTAAAAAAAGATATTTAAAAAGGTACAAATTTATGATATATTGAAATCATAAGAACTGACTTGACAAAAGAGATTTATCTGTGCTATATTCAACTACAGTTGTAGTGTGTAACTCGATTTTTGGAGGCATTAACTATACATAACAGGAATTGTTTATGTGGGTTAGTGTCTCTTTTTTGTACTCTGTTTTAGAAAAAGAGTACAGACCGGCTAAAAAGATGCAAAACCGCAGAAACTCTTCTTGTAAAAAGTATAAACTACACAAGGAGTAAAAAAATGAAGGACAAAATTTTTAGTGTTCTGCAGCGAGTGGGAAGAAGCTTTATGCTCCCGATCGCAATCCTTCCGGTAGCCGGACTTTTACTGGGAATCGGAAGCTCATTTACCAATGCAACCACGATTGAAACGTACGGTCTGACAAGCTTGCTCGGCAACGGCACAATTCTTCATGCGCTGTTGGTGATCATGAACAAAGTAGGAAGTGCGGTGTTTGATAACCTGCCTCTGATTTTTGCGGTAGGTGTTGCAATTGGTATGGCAAAGAAGGAAAAAGAGGTTTCTGCCCTGTCAGCCGTTATTGCATATTTCGTTATGAATACAGCGATTAACGCAATGCTGACTATTACGGGTCAGATTCTGGAAAACGGAGAAATTGCAGAATCCGTTCTGGAAGGAACCATCACTTCTGTCTGCGGTATTCAGTCACTGCAGATGGGTGTGTTTGGCGGTATTATTGTCGGTCTTGGAGTTGCTGCACTTCATAATCGTTTTTACCGGATCCAGCTTCCGAATGCACTTTCTTTCTTTGGAGGTACTCGTTTTGTACCAATTATTTCTACGATCGTCTATATGTTTGTGGGAATTTTAATGTATTTTGTATGGCCGGTTGTACAGAACGGTATTTATGCGCTGGGTGGCCTGGTAACCGGCTCCGGTTATGTCGGAACGCTGATTTTCGGTCTGATTAAACGGGCACTGATTCCATTTGGTCTGCATCACGTATTCTATATGCCTTTCTGGCAGACAGCAGTCGGAGGTACCATGGAAGTGGCAGGACAGATGGTGCAGGGCGGACAGAATATTTTCTTCGCACAGCTTGCGGATTCTGCGAATGTTGCACATTTCAGTGCAGACGCAACGAGATATTTCTCCGGAGAATTTATTTTTATGATTTTCGGACTTCCGGGAGCAGCACTTGCCATGTACCATTGTGCGAAACCGGAGAAGAAAAAAGCGGCAGGCGGTCTGCTTCTTTCCGCAGCACTTGCGTGTATGGCAACCGGTATCACAGAACCGCTGGAATTCTCGTTCCTGTTTGTTGCGCCGGCGTTGTTTGTCGTGCAGGTTATTCTTGCGGGAACAGCTTATATGATCGCACACATCCTGAATATCGCAGTGGGTCTTACCTTTTCCGGCGGACTTCTGGACTTCTTCCTGTTCGGTATTTTGCAGGGAAATGAAAAGACAAGCTGGATGAGGGTGATTCCGGTCGGCATTCTTTATTTCTTCCTGTATTATTTTATCTTCAAATTCATGATTAAAAAGTTTGATTTTAAGACACCGGGTCGTGAGGATGATGATGTGGAAACCAAGCTTTATACGAAAGCAGATGTAAAAGCAAGAAAAGAGGCGCAGAACGATGGGGTGGCATCGGAAGATGCCATGAGTGAAGCAATCACAAAAGGTCTTGGCGGAAAGAAAAATATTTCGGATGTGGACTGCTGTGCAACAAGACTGCGCTGTACTGTTCATGATGCAGCGAGAGTCAGCGATGGTATTTTAAAGGCGACAGGGGCATCTGGCGTTGTGCATAAAGGAAATGGTGTACAGGTTATTTACGGACCGAATGTAACTGTGATAAAATCAAATTTAGAGGATTATCTGGAAAAAGCTCCGAATACGTATGCGGAAGCAGAAAATGCACCAGCCCAAAAAGAGGCGGAGCCAGCGCAGGAAACAAAAGAACAGAAGGTTGTGGATACGATTACTGTCTGCAGCCCGATAAGCGGATTGGCAGCCGACCTTTCTACTGCGCCGGATGAAGCGTTTGCGGAAAAGATGATGGGAGACGGCGCTGTTGTGACACCGGAAGATCCTTATGTGCGTGCTCCGGAGGACGGAGAAGTCGCGTTTGTTTTTGACACAAAACATGCGATTGGATTTGTAACCGATTCCGGAGTCAGCCTTCTGATTCATGTCGGAATTGATACAGTAAAACTGAACGGAGAGGGATTTGAGGCACTGGTAGAAAGCGGTCAGACCGTGAAAAAAGGTGATCCGATGCTGAAGCTGGATCTGGAATATCTGAAAACACATGCGCCGTCGGTTACGTCACCGGTTCTTTGCACAGAGCTGGAGGAGAACCAGAGAATCCGTCTTTTGGCAGACGGACCGGTAAAAGCAGGAGATCCTTTATTTGCGATTGAGATTTTCGCGTAAGCTGTGCCTTAAAAACGGGTGAGAAGAATGTACAGGATAGCAAAAACACTGAACCACAATTCATTTATTGGTGTGGAAGAAGAAAATAACCGGGAATATCTGGTCATGGGGAAAGGAATTGCATTTGGGAAAAAAACGGGACAGCGTGTACAGCCGGGAGACGATGCCCGTATTTATTCCCTGACAGAGATGACGGAGCGAGGAAATGCCAGAACCATTGTACAGGGCGTTTCTCCGCTCAGCCTGGAGCTGGCGAGTGCCGTGCTTGACGAGGCAGAAAAGGAATTTGGAAAAATTGACCGTTCCATCGTCTTTCCAATGGCAGATCATCTGGATTTTGCTGTCCGGCGGATTCAGAACGGTGAGCAGATCAGCAATCCGCTCACCGACGATATCCGTGTGATGTTTTACAAAGAGTATAAAGTTGCTTCCTGTATCAGGGAGCTTTTAAAAGAACGGCTTCAGATCGAAATTGATGAACATGAAATCGGCTATCTTGCACTTCATGTTCATTCGGCAATTGTGGAGGAAAATGTTTCACAGGCCATGGAAGTAGCAAGAGCAGTCCGGGAGAGCATTTCTTTGGTGGAGCATATCACCGGGCATACCATCGATGTGATGTCGTTGTCGTATAACCGTATGATGAACCATATCCGCTATATGGTTGCAAGAGCGGTCAGTGGGGAAAAACTGAAAGTAAATATGAATGACTACATGTCCGTAAAGTTTCCGAAAGCCTTTCAGGCGGCGAAACGAATCTGTGAGGAGATGGAAAAGAGGCTGAAACTTCCGATGGAGGAGATCGAAATTGGATATCTCGCTATGCACATAGAACGGATTATGGACAGAGAAGAAGGAGAATAAAAGCATGAAAACATTTGAATATACCATTAAAGATGAACTGGGAATCCACGCAAGACCGGCAGGAATGCTGGTAAAGGAGGCAAAAAATTTTGCATCGGAATGCACCATCACAAAAGATGGAAAAACGAAAAAACTGACTCAGCTGATGATGCTGATGTCACTTGGTGTAAAGCAGGGAGATACCGTAACCGTTGCAGCAAACGGAGAGGACGAAGATGCAGCGATTGAGACGCTGAAAGCGTTTTTCGAAGCAAACCTGTAAAAAGTACGCTCGGAGGATAAAAAATGCAGTATTTTCAGGGGAAATCCGTATATAAAGGAATTGTTATGGGACCGGTTGCGGTTCTGAAGAAAAATGATTACCAGGTTAAAAGAGCCCGGATTGAAGATCCGGAAGCAGAAGTAAAACGTGTGAAAGAAGCCGTGGAGGTTTCGAAAAAACAGCTTGGCAGACTGTATGACAAGGCAGTCCGGGAAGTTGGAGAGGCAAGTGCGGCGATCTTTGAAGTCCATCAGATGATGCTGGAGGATGAGGACTATCTGGAATCAATGGAGAACATGATCCGGACAGAACTGGTAAATGCAGAATATGCAGCGGCAGCAACCGGCGATAATTTTGCAGAGATGTTTGCAGCTATGGATGATGAATATATGAAAGCTCGTTCCGCAGATGTAAAAGATATTTCCGAACGTCTGGTCCGCAATTTAAGCGGCGAGGGAGATAACGACCTGAGTTCTATGGAACCATCTGTTATAGTGGCAGACGATTTAAGTCCGAGTGAAACTGTACAGATGGACAAAGAAAAAATACTTGCGTTTGTGACTGTGCATGGATCTACCAATTCTCATACTGCGATTCTTGCGCGAATGATGAATATTCCGGCATTAATCGGCGTCCCGATGGATTTAAACGGTCTGAAAACAGGCATGACGGCCGTTGTAGACGGTTTTTCAGGTCAGGTTATCTTTGAGCCGGAGGAGGATGTGCGGAAGGAAACCGAAAAAAGAATGCAGGAAGAAGCAGAAAAACAGAAGCTTCTTGAGGAGTTAAAAGGAAAAGAAAATATTACGCCGGATGGCCGTAAGATCAACATCTATGCAAATATCGGCAGTGTTGGTGACCTTGGCTATGTGATGGAAAATGATGCCGGTGGAATTGGACTTTTCCGAAGCGAATTCCTCTATCTTGGAAGAAATGATTTCCCAACGGAGGAAGAACAGTTTCAGGCATATAAACAGGCCGTGCAGACCATGGCAGGCAAAAAAGTGATTATCCGTACGCTGGATATCGGGGCAGATAAGCAGGTAGAATACTTTAATCTTGGAAAAGAAGAAAATCCGGCGCTTGGGTACCGTGCAATCCGGATTTGTCTGAAACAGCCGGAAATTTTTAAAGCGCAGCTTCGCGCATTGTTCCGCGCAGCCGTTTACGGAAACCTTTCTGTCATGTATCCGATGATCACATCAACAGAAGAGGTAGAAAAAATCTACGCAATTGTTGCAGAGGTAGAGGAAGAGCTGAAAGCACAGGAAGTGCAGTATAAAATTCCGGAGCAGGGCATTATGATCGAGACACCGGCAGCCGTGATGATCAGCGACCGTCTGGCGGAAATGGTGGATTTCTTCAGCATCGGAACGAATGACCTGACGCAGTATACCCTGGCGATTGATCGTCAGAATGAACAGCTGGATGATTTCTACAATCCACACCATGAAGCCGTTCTTCGGATGATTCGCATGGTGGTGGAAAATGCACACAAATGCGGAAAATGGGCAGGAATCTGCGGGGAGCTCGGTGCAGATCTGACATTGACGGAGCAGTTTGTACGAATGGGAGTGGATGAGCTTTCTGTTGCTCCGTCCATGATTCTGAAGCTGCGGAAGGTTGTCCGCGAGATGAAAGCAGAAGAGTAGAAAAAACGATACAGCAGATAAGAAAACTCTCTGTTTTGGAGAGTTTTCTTATCTGTTCACAAATAACAGAAGATACAGCCGAAAAATCAGAAAAAAAGAAAGGATGTTTGGGACAACAGTAAGAAAATGTCTCAAATCCGTTTATTTCCTCTTGACGAATGGCGTATTTTGCGATAGTGTATCAGAGTAGCAAAAAAACAAAATCAAAAATTCAGTTGCTTTTCTCTTATTCAGAGTGGTGGAGATACATAGGATCTGTGAAACCACGGCAACCCCCAGACAGAATAGTCTGTACGGGAAGGTGCCAGCCTGAGCGAAATTTTCGAACAATAAGGGGATTTGAACATTACTATTCAGGTCCGCTAAAAATTGCGGATCTTTTTTTACGAAAAAATGTTCAGGGAAAGCCAAAGCCCACGAACGAAAAGCAAAAGAGAAGAGAAGAAAAAAAGGAGAAAAAGAATGGAAAAAAGACTGTTTACTTCTGAGTCTGTAACCGAAGGACATCCGGACAAAATCTGTGATGCCATTTCTGACGCGATTCTGGATGCGCTGCTTGAGCAGGATCCGATGAGCCGTGTAGCTTGCGAAACCTGTACTACAACAGGATACGTTATGGTAATGGGTGAGATTACATCCAACGCACACATTGATTTCCAGCAGGTTGTACGTGATACCGTTCGCGAAATCGGCTACGACCGTGCAAAATACGGATTTGACGCAGATACCTGCGCTGTTGTAACTGCAATTGACAAACAGTCCACCGATATCGCTATGGGTGTAGACAAAGCGCTCGAAGCAAAAGAGAACAATATGAGCGATGAGGAGATCGATGCCATTGGAGCAGGAGATCAGGGAATGATGTTCGGATTCGCAACCAACGAGACCGAAGAGTACATGCCATACCCGATCTACATGGCACACAAACTGGCTCGCCAGCTGACCAAAGTCCGCAAAGACGGTACTTTAACATACCTGCGTCCGGACGGAAAAACACAGGTAACCGTAGAGTACGATGAGAACGGCAAACCGTTCCGTCTTGATGCGGTTGTTCTTTCCACTCAGCATGATCCGGAAGTATCCCAGGAGCAGATTCATGAGGATATCAAAAAATACGTATTCGACGAAATCATTCCGGCAGACATGGTAGATGAGCACACCAAGTTCTTCATCAACCCGACCGGCCGTTTTGTAATCGGCGGACCTCATGGAGATTCCGGCCTCACCGGACGTAAGATCATCGTAGACACCTACGGCGGATACGCTCGTCACGGCGGCGGAGCTTTCTCCGGAAAAGACTGTACAAAGGTAGACCGTTCTGCAGCTTATGCAGCACGTTACGTAGCAAAGAATATCGTAGCAGCAGGTCTTGCCGACAAATGCGAGGTCCAGCTTTCCTATGCAATCGGTGTCGCTCATCCGACTTCCATCATGATCGACAGCTACGGCACAGGAAAACTCTCCGACAACAAACTGACCGACATCGTTCGTGAGAACTTCGACCTTCGTCCGGCTGGAATCATCAAAATGCTGGATCTGCGCCGCCCGATCTACAAACAGACTTCCGCTTACGGCCACTTCGGAAGAAACGATCTGGATCTGCCGTGGGAGAAACTGGATAAAGTAGAAGACCTGAAGAAATACCTCTAATTTCAGGTTTTTCTGTTTATAGAAAGTTTAGAAAGATTCATCTAAGTTAATGAAAAATCCTCAGGCGTTGTGCTATAATAAATTTAGACTGCGTACTGGGGATTTTTTGTGCGCAAAAGTACGAAATATGTGTTGGAAAACAGGTGGATCTTATATGGAAAAAAAGAAGAAAAGCATGAAATTAAGGACGAGAGTAATCATTTCTTTTTTCATCATCATACTGGTTCCGATCGTGATGTGTGCCTTGACGTTTTACTTTTTTGTAGGGTATAAAGCAAAGATTATCGGTGAAAAATACGGTCTTGCGAACGCAACATACCGGACGATTTCGAACAACACCTTGCTGCTGAATGCGATGACATCAGAAGAGTACGACGAAGTAGAGGATACCGCGAAATCGGATACGGCAAAGCTGGAAGAAACGAATTATCTCTCTGTTCTGAATGCAAGACTGCAGAAAAAACAGTCGTTTATCGCGGTGCGCGAGGATGGTGTTATCATTTACAATGGCTCGGAGGAGCTGTCGTCGGAGGAGCTGGAAAATGAGCTGCCGAAATACGGTGACCCGGGGGCCAATTTGAAGGGCGGCGTTTATTTCCGCAATGAAAAACAGTGGATGGTCAAACAGGTGGACTATGAGAACTCGGACGGAAAAGAATGCAGTGCGTTTATCGTCACCAAGACAGACCAGATTGCGCCGCAGATTACAGGCATGGTAAAAGAGCTAGGCATCGTGATTGTGCTGATTCTGGTGCTCACCAGTCTGGGCCTGAGCTTCTGGATTTACCGCGGTGTGATCGGACCACTCGAGCAGCTGAAAAAGGCGACACAGAATATCAAAGACGGAAATCTGGATTTCACTGTTGAACCGTGCGGCGTGGCGGAGATTAATGACCTCTGCGAGGACTTTGAGGAGATGCGTATCCGGCTGAAAGAGACGGCGGAGGAAAAAGTCGAGTTTGACAAAGAGAATAAAGAGCTGATCAGCAACATTTCGCATGATCTGAAAACACCGATTACCGCGGTCAAGGGTTATGTCGAGGGAATCATGGACGGTGTGGCAAATACGCCGGAGAAGATGGACCGCTACATCCGCACCATTTACAACAAAGCGAATGAGATGGACCGTCTGATCAATGAGCTGACGTTTTATTCCAAGATTGACACGAACCGCATTCCGTATACGTTTTCGAAGATTCACATTGCGGATTATTTTGATGACTGCGTGGAGGAACTGAATCTGGAGCTTGACGCGCAGCATGTGGATCTGACATACTTTAATTATCTCGAGGACGACCCGATCGTCATCGCGGATGCGGAGCAGATCAAGCGTGTCATCAATAACATTGTAAGCAATTCCATCAAATATATGGACAAGAGCCATAAGGTCATCAACATCCGTCTGCGCGATGTCGGAGATTTTGTGCAGGTGGAGATTGAGGATAACGGAAAGGGAATTGCGACGAAGGATCTGACGAAGATTTTCGATCGCTTTTATCGCACCGATGCGTCCCGCAACAGCACGAGAGGCGGCAGCGGAATTGGTCTTTCCATCGTGAAGAAGATTCTTGAAGACCACGGCGGAAAAGTGTGGGCCACCAGCAAAGAAGGGGTGGGCACCACGATGTACTTTGTATTAAGAAAATATCAGGAGGTACCTGTTTCATGAGTAAAATACTGATTGTTGAGGATGAGGAATCCATTGCAGATCTGGAGAAAGATTATCTGGAGCTTTCGGGCTTTGAGGTGGAGATTGAAAACCAGGGAGACACCGGTCTTGTACGGGCGATCAAGGAGGATTTTGATCTGCTGATCCTGGATCTGATGCTGCCGGAGGTGGATGGCTTTGAGATCTGCCGCGAAGTGCGTGAAAAGAAGGATATTCCGATTATCATGGTTTCTGCAAAAAAAGATGATATTGATAAAATCCGCGGACTGGGCCTTGGTGCGGATGACTATATGACAAAGCCGTTTTCCCCAAGTGAGCTGGTTGCGCGCGTGAAAGCACATCTGGCACGGTACGAACGTCTGGTCGGAAGCGGCAAGAAGGAAAATGATATCGTGGAGATCCGCGGCATCAAGATTGACAAGACGGCACGCCGCGTGTGGGTGAATGGCGAGGAGAAGCAGTTTACGACAAAAGAATTCGATTTGCTGACCTTCCTTGCGGAGAATCCGAACCGCGTCTTTACAAAAGAGGAGCTGTTCCGGGAGATCTGGGATATGGAGTCGATCGGAGATATTGCGACGGTTACGGTGCATATCAAGAAGATCCGTGAAAAGATTGAGTTTAATACGGCAAAGCCGCAGTATATCGAGACGATCTGGGGCGTGGGATACCGGTTTAAAGCATAAAAATTTTGCGTTTCGGGGAGATTGAAAATGGGAAAAATTTACTATCTGATGGGAAAGAGTGCTTCGGGGAAGGATCATATTTATGAGCATCTGCTCAAAGAGACATCGTTCGATCTGAAACCGCTGGTGCTGTACACAACACGGCCGATTCGGAGCGGAGAGCAGGACGGAAGAGAGTATTTCTTTGTGGATGAAGCACGGCTTTCCAGGCTGCGGGAGGCTGGAAAGATTATCGAGGAGCGCATGTATCCGAGCGTGATGGGACCGTGGTATTATTTTACGGCGGACGATGGGCAGATTGACCTCGAAAAACAGGATTATCTTGGGATTGGAACGCTGGAATCCTACGTGAAATTAAAGGACTATTTTGGGGAGCAGGCCCTGGTACCTCTGTATGTGGAAGTGGATGATGGACTGCGCCTGTCCCGTGCGCTGGAACGCGAGAGAGGACAGAAAGAGCCAAAATACGCCGAAATGTGCCGCAGATTCCTGGCAGACTGCGAAGATTTTTCCGAGGAAAATATAGCAAAAGCAGGAATTGTACGCCGTTTTTCGAATAATACAACGCCAGAAGCCTGTTTTTCCGAAATTCAGAATTTTGTGGAACAACAGAAAAAGATATGATATAATGAGCGTTAGTGAGAGGAATGTGCTTGCACATTCAGCGAACGGCGAATGGCGATCATGATAGCTGCGAAAGCAGCGTCAAGCACCGAAGGTGCGAATCATGATATACTAAGAGCAGTGAAAAAATTTCAGGGGGTGATTTTATGCAGGGTTTTCAGAAGGTTGTAGGACATCAGGAAATCATAACGCATTTACAGAATGCCATTTCGATGAATAAAGTATCTCATGCTTATCTTTTTGGCGGAGAGAGTGGATCGGGAAAGAAAATGATGGCTTCACTGTTTGCGATGACGCTTCAGTGCGAGAAGCACGGGGTCGAGCCCTGTATGGAATGCCCGTCCTGTAAAAAGGCACAGAGCCAGAATCATCCGGATATCATTTATGTGAAGCATGAAAAGCCGAACACCATCAGCATCGATGAAATCCGCGGGCAGCTCATTAACGATGTGATGATCAAGCCGTACAGCAGTCCGTACAAGATTTATATCATCGACGAGGCGCAGAAGCTGACACTTCAGGCGCAGAACGCGCTGCTGAAGACGATCGAGGAGCCGCCGGCCTACGCAGTTGTCATGCTTCTGGCAGACAACCCGGATGCGCTGCTTCCGACGATTTCGTCACGCTGCGTGCAGTTAAATTTAAAACCAGTGGGAGACCAGCTTGTGAAAGATTATCTGATGAACGAAATGCATGTGCCGGATTACCAGGCAGAGGTTGATGCGTCCCTGGCGCAGGGAAATATCGGAAAAGCAGAGCGGATTGCCCGTTCTCCGGAATACGAGGAGACGCTGGAAAATGCACTCCGCATGGCAAAGTACGCCGACAGTATGCCGCTGTATGAAATCGTGGAGACGATCAAAAAACTGACGGCCGAAAAAGACAATATTGATGATTATTTCGATATCTTTTCTTTATGGTTCCGCGATGTTCTGCTCTTTAAGGCGACAAAAGAGGTCGATTCCCTTGTGTTCAAGCAGGAGCTGAATGGAATCCGTGAGAGAGCAAATAAGAGCTCATACGAAGGCCTGGAGAAGATTATAGAGGCGATTCAGAAGGCGAGAGCCCGCCTGAACGCGAATGTTAATTTTGATTTAACCATGGAGCTTATGTTCCTGACAATGAAGGAAAACTGATAGCATGATAACAATTATAGGAGTACGTTTTCGAAACGTAGGAAAAGTATATTATTTCTCGCCGAGAGAGCTGGACATCTGCGTGGGCGACCACGTTATCGTTGAGACGGCGCGCGGCGTAGAGTATGGTTTCGTTGTGCTGGGGCCAAAAGAAGTTGACGATTCCAAGGTGATCCAGCCGTTGAAAGAAGTCATCCGCATTGCAACGCCGAAGGATGATGCGCGGGAGGAGAGCAACCGCAAGAAAGAAAAAGAAGCGTTTGAAATCTGCCAGAAGAAGATCCGGGCGCACAACCTGGAGATGAAGCTGATCGATGCAGAGTATACGTTTGACAATAACAAGATGCTGTTTTACTTTACCGCCGACGGAAGAATTGATTTCCGTGAGCTGGTAAAGGATCTGGCGGCTGTCTTTAAGACGAGAATCGAGCTTCGCCAGATCGGTGTCCGCGATGAGACAAAGATCCTCGGCGGAATCGGCATCTGCGGCAGACCGCTTTGCTGCCATACGTATCTGTCCGAGTTTGCACCGGTTTCGATCAAGATGGCAAAAGAGCAGAACCTGTCCCTGAACCCGACGAAGATTTCGGGTGTCTGCGGACGACTGATGTGTTGCCTGAAAAACGAGCAGGAAACCTATGAATACCTGAACCGCAAGCTGCCGGGTGTCGGCGATATCGTAACGCTGCCGGACGGCATGAAAGGTGAGGTTTCCGGTGTGAATGTGCTTCGTCAGCTCGTAAAAGTGCTGGTGGATGTGAACGATGAGAAGGAAATGCGGGAGTGCCCGGTGGAAGAGCTCAAGTTCAAGCCGAAGCATAAGAAGGAAAAAGGCAAAGAGAAGAAAAAAGACAGAAACAGCTCCGGGGAGCAGGCTTCTTCGGAAGAGGCAAAACAGCCGGAATAAGATTGATTTGGAATGCATTTTGAAAAAGTAAGCGCCGGGTAAAACTGACGCTTCTTTTTGTGTGATGCGGCGCTGGGCAGTCAGCAGGAGGAGGGATTTTCATTGGATAGAAAAGAAGAATTTTTGAAGCCGGGTGAGCGGCTCGATGATCTGCAGAACGGTTACTGGATGATACAGAATCCATCCCTTTTCTGCTATGGCATTGACGCGGTGCTGCTGGCATCCTACGCGAAGGTGAAGCGCGGGGAGCGGGCGATGGATTTCTGCACGGGATCGGGAATTGTGCCGATTCTTTTGAAGGCGAAGACAAACGGAGAGCATTTTTCCGGGCTGGAAATTCAGGAGTACAGTGCCGAGATGGCACAGCGGAGTGTGCGGTACAATCATCTGGAAAATGATGTTGAGATTTTCCAGGGAGATGTGAAGACGGCATCGCAGCAGCTTGGAAAAGAAGTGTTTGATGTGGTAACGTGCAATCCGCCGTACATGACGGGGCAGCACGGGCTGACGAATGCGCTTGAGGCGAAGACGATTGCACGGCATGAGGTGCTGTGCTCGTTTGATGATATTGCGAAAGAGGCATCGGCGGTTTTAAAGACAAAAGGACGGTTTTATCTGGTACACCGGCCGTTCCGGCTGGCAGAGATTTTTTCAACGCTGAAAAAGTATCATCTGGAACCAAAAAGGATGCAGCTGGTATATCCGTTCGTGGACAAGGAGCCGAATATGGTGCTGATTGAGGCGATGAAGGGCGGGAATCCGAGAATTACCGTGGAGAAGCCGCTGATTGTGTATGAGACACCGGGCGTGTATACAAAGGATATCCGGGAATTGTACGGTGATGGAAGGTAGAAACCCGTACAGACACGCTCTAATACATCGTTATTAAATAGGACACTTGGGGACAGAATTTGCAGGAGTTTTGAAATAGAAAGAAAATTGCCGGAAAAGATCTGGCAAAGAGGAATCAATATGGCAGGGAAATTATATTTGTGTGCAACACCGATTGGAAATCTGGAGGACATGACCTTCCGTGCAATCCGTATTCTGCAGGAAGTCGATCTGATCGCGGCGGAGGATACGAGAAACAGCATTAAGCTGCTGAATCACTTTGAAATTCACACGCCGATGACAAGCTATCACGAATACAACAAATACGACAAGGGACGCGAACTGGTGCAGAAGCTGCTGGCGGGAACGAACATTGCGTTGATTACGGATGCAGGAACGCCGGGAATTTCCGATCCGGGAGAGGAACTCGTAAAAATGGCGTATGAGGCGGGAATTGAAGTAACAAGCCTGCCGGGCGCGTGCGCGTGCGTGACGGCACTGACGCTGTCGGGACTTTCGACGAGAAGATTTGTGTTTGAAGCATTTCTTCCACCGGATAAAAAAGAGCATAAGCTGGCGCTGGAGCGGCTGAAAAATGAGACACGAACCATGATCGTGTACGAGGCGCCGCATCATCTGCTGAAGACATTGCGAGAACTGCTGGAAACGCTCGGAAATCGCAGACTGACGATTTGTCGTGAGCTGACCAAAAAGCACGAGACGGCATGGCAGACTACGATGGAAGATGCCATCACACGCTATGAGCAGGAAGATCCGAAGGGCGAATGTGTTCTTGTGATCGAAGGCAGAAGCCAGAAAGAAATCGAGGACGAAGCGAAGGCTGCGTTTGAGGAGATTTCGATTGAGGAACATATGAAACGGTATGAAGACCAGGGGATTACGCGGAAAGAGGCGATGAAGCTCGTGGCAAAAGACCGTGGCGTGACGAAGAGAGATATTTATCAGTATTTACTGGGAAAAGAATAACGATATGCCGGCGGGCAGGAAAGAGAGGAAGAAGTATGAAAATCTATTATCAGCATCCGAATACCTGGTTTGGAGATTGCATGCCATTTGGAAAGGATGACACCTTTTATCTGTTTCATCAGAGAGATACCAGAGTGCCGTGTCCTTTCGGAGAGCCGTTTGGCTGGGATCTGGCAACAACAAAGGACTTTGTGACATATGAGGATTGTGGAGCAGCAATTCCAAGAGGAACCGATGAAGAGCAGGATCAGTTTATTTTTGCCGGAAGTATCTGCGAGGATCGGGAAGGAAAATATCACGCATTTTATACCGGCTACAACCGGGATTATCCCAAACAGGGAAAACCGTCACAGGTACTGATGCATGCGGTCAGCGAGGATCTGAAACACTGGACGAAAACTCAGGATACGGTAAAATTTGCTCCGCAGCCGGGATATGATCCGGATGACTGGAGAGATCCGTTTGTACTGTGGGATGATGAATCGGAAAAATATATCCTGATTCTGGGTGCACGGCTGGAAGGCGACAAGCATAAAACAACAGGAAGAACGGTTTACTTTACATCAGACAATCTTGTGGACTGGGAGTTTCAGGGAGACTTCTGGGCACCGGATCTGTTTACGATGCATGAGATGCCGGATCTGTTTAAGATGGGTGACTGGTGGTATCTGATTACAACAGAATATTCTCATGCTTCCACACAAGTGTATCGAATGGCAAAGAGTCTCAAAGGACCGTGGATTGCACCGGATGACGATGCGTTTGACGGAAGAGCTTATTATGCCGGAAGAACCTTTATGTTAAATAATCAGAGAATTTTGTTTGGCTGGGTTCCTACACGTGCGAATGAGACAGACAGCGCAAATCTTCGCTATACGCCGGATTCGGACAAGGAAGATTTTATCTGGGCGGGAACGTTTGTTGCACATGAGCTGTACCAGAGGAAAGACGGCACACTTGGATGCCGGATCCCGGATACCGTATGGAATGCATTTAAAGATGAGAAAAAAATTGATGATGTAAAACTGGAAAAAGAATCGGGAAGAGCACTGAAACATGTGCTGACACACACCGGTGACTGTTATCGATATGAAGCAGATGTTACGTTTACAGAAGGTACGCGTGGATTCTCGATCGGGGTAAGAGCACAGGAAGCAGATGATGAATTTTATTCCTTTACCTTTGAATGCCCGAAGGATCGTGTGATTTTCGAAAAATCTCCGAACTGGCCATGGCCGCAGATGAACAATATGGGTCTGGAACGTCTGATCCGTCTGACACCGGGGAAAAAATATCATGTACAGATTATTGTGGATGATACAATTGCCACATTATATGTGGATGGAGTTGCCCTGAACACCCGCATGTATACCAGTCCGGGAGAAGGAATCTGTCTGGGAGCCATAGATGGAAGTGTGGTATTTGAGAACCAGAGTATTGCATATCGCTAAAGTGGGAAAAGAATAACAAAAACGGAGGCAGATGCAGGAATACGATTACAGTTCACTTTGCAATGAAGCACTTGTTATTTCACTGCGTAAGAAAGTGATTCAGGCGTGAGCAGCTCTCCATTTGCGAAGCAAAAGGAGGGCTGCGAATGTTACAGTTTGCTAGATATCAGTGAACTGTAACGGATTGCTTCTGGGAAAGAGACAGATCATGGACGAAAAGCGGTAAAAGTTTTGTATTATTATATTTTTTTACAGAGTTGGAGATTTTCCTTGCCCGGTAGCTCCTCCCGTCTGTTATAATGGGCGTAATGAAGTTTTTTTGAGGGAGGAAATTTTTTATGTCACAGTCACAAACTCAGCGGAGTTCCCGGGTTGATCTGCTTCACGGATCGATTCTGAAATCTCTGCTTCTTTTTGCACTTCCGATCATGGCATCCCGTGTATTTCAGCAGATTTACAACACGATGGACACACTGATTGTCGGCCATACACTCGGCGATTCGTCGATTGCAGCTATGGGTGCCTGCTCGTCGATCTATGAAATGATGACCGGATTTACGTTCGGCGTCGGAAACGGGCTCGCGATCGTCACGGCGCGATGCTTTGGAAGACAGGAGACGGAACGGATGAAAAAATCCGTTGCATCCTGTATCGTTATTGGTATTACCGTTACACTGGTGGTCACCGTTCTTGCAACGATTTTCATGCATCCGCTGTTGCGGCTGCTGAAAACACCGGCAGAAATCCTCGAAGAATCCTACAGCTACATTTCAATTCTATCCGTTTTTCTGTTTGTCATGTTTGCCTACAACCTGTGCTCCGGTCTGTTGGGAGCAATCGGAAACAGCTTTATGCCGCTTGTTTTCCTGATTATTTCATCGTTGGTAAACATTGTACTGGATTTGCTGTTTATCCGTTCTTTCGGCATGGGTGTTCGCGGTGCTGCAATTGCAACCGTGATTGCGCAGGGAATTTCCGTCGTGCTCTGCCTGATTTATATTGTTACCAAAGCAAAAATTCTGCTTCCGGAAAAACGTCATTTTGAACCGGATCGCGGACTGTACATGGAGCTTCTGGCACAGGGATTTTCGATGGGATTTATGAGCAGTATTATCTATGTCGGTTCGATTGTCCTGCAGCCGGGCATCAACAGCCTTGGCTATGAAACAATTGCGGGACACACGGCTGCGAGAAAGCTGTTTTCCTTCTCGATGATGCCGCTTTCCTCGATGGCACAGGCAGTCAACACGTATGTGGCACAGAACCGCGGCGCGGACAACTGGGAGCGCGTACGGAAAGGCATTCGCTATGCTTATATTTTCTGCTTCAGCGTGACCGCATGCCTGATTCTTCTTGTCACGCCGCTTGCACCGACGATGGTTCATCTGATCTCCGGTTCTTCCGACCCGACTGTCCTCGGAAACGGAGCCCGCTACCTCCGTGTAGCCATTCCGTTCTTCTTTGCGCTCGGCCTCGTCAACTGCAGCCGCCTTGCACTGCAGGCACTCGGAGAAAAGATTCTTCCGCTGCTGTCGAGTTTTATTGAGCTTTTCGGAAAAATTATTTTTGCGATGGTGTTTATCCCGCGCTACCACTACAGTGCCGTGATCTGGTGCGAACCGATCATCTGGTGCTTCATGGCAGCAGAACTTGTGATTTCGCTGTATCGAAATCCTTATATGAGAAAAGGGAAGTCTGGAAACTGATTTTTTTCAAAAACAGAACCCGGGGCAGTCTACAAAAAACGGTAGATTGCCCCGGGTCTGTTTTTTTGACTAAATAAAGGAAGTCCCCTGCTTCTATTGCGAAAAAAAGCAGATTTACTCTGCCCAGGTACCATTTACAAAAATATCGGTTTCGCTTCCATCTTCGCGGATACCTACGATGTGCAGGTCATCCGATCCAACCATAAAGTCAACGTGGATCAGAGAATCATTCACACCTTTTTCCAGAATTTCCTCGTTGCTCATCTCCAGAAATCCATCGAGCACCTCAGGGAAACCGGCGCCAGCGGCAACGTGGCAGCATGCGTTTTCATCGAAAAGGGTATTAAAGAACATCAGCCCGGACTGGTTAATCGGAGATTCTTTCGGAACGAGTGCAACCTCGCCGAGCATTGCAGCACCGTCGTCCATGGCGAACATTTTTTTCAAAACCTCTTCGCCCTGCTCTGCGTGGCAGTCAACGACTTTTCCATCCTTGAAATCGACGGTAAAGTTGTTGATGATCTGTCCCGACCAGCTTAAAGGTTTTGTGGAAACGAGACGGCCTTCACATTTTCCTCTCATCGGGCTGGTGAAGACTTCTTCGGTCGGCATGTTTGGAACGTAGAAGGTGTTGTTCATATGGTTGATATCACCGGCGCCGCTCCATTTTGCGCCCGGAATCAGCTCAACGGTGAAATCCGTACCGTTTTTGCTGGTGTAATGCAGCTTGTGGAATGCCTGCTCATTCAGCCAGCTGGCTTTCTGGGTCATGAGGTCGCAGTGTGCCTGCCAGATCCTTTCTGCATCTTCGCCGTCTTTTAAGTAAACACAGTCGAAAATAGCATCCCACAGTTTTTCAACAGCAATATCCTCCGGCTCGCCCGGGAATACTTTTTCTGCCCATTTTGGAGAAGCGGCGGCAACGATCAGCCACTGATGCTTTCCATCGAGCTGGTCACGGTATTTTTTAATGACCTTTCCACGCATCTGACGAACGGTGGAGAGCAGGTCCGCAGGAATGCCGGCGAGCTCGTCCGGATCGGAGGAGTCGATGAAAATGCGAACCGGCAGATCAACCGTCATCTGTTTGAAACGCTCTTCTTCCCAGTGCGGAACCGCGCCAAGCGTTTCTGCGGTGGCATACTGATAATGCATTTTGTTGATCTCACCGCATTCCCAGATCACTTCCACATAGCTTGCGCCCGCCTGATAGCACTCCTCTGTCACCATCTGGGTAAGCAGAACCTGATCGACGCCGGCCTGGAGGCGGACACGCTGTCCTTTCTGTACATTTGCGCCGATTTTTACGATCAGCTTTGCATATTCTCTTAATTTTGCCTGAAATTTTGCTTCATTCATGATAAAAGACTCCTTTTTGTGATTTTTAAAACTGAAATGGATCATTAAAGGCTCCATAGTACGAAACCGGTTCGCCCGCGGAAAGCAGATGATGGACATCGCCGACGGTCTGGCAGCGGAAGTATACTTCGCCCGGCTTGCGTTCCTCGCTTCCGACGATTGTGACGGAAGTCGGTGCCAGGAACATGCCCTGCCAGAGCTGTACCGGCGTCATATTCAGCAGATGCGACAGTGCCACACAGGTGACGCCGAGATGGCAGAAGCAGACGATGACGGCTTCGCGGTTTGTTTCATCCGAAGCGTGATAGCGGTAACCGTCGCGTACATAGCCGTAGCGCGCAAGCAGTGCATCGAGTCCGTCGGTCACAAAATGGTAATTCTCGTCCATGTTTCCGGTCTGCATAATCGGATTTTTCGTCCAGAGATCCTGGTCATAGAGATCCCGGTTTGCATCGAGCACATCCGGCAGAAAATCCCATGGAATCCGGCGTTTTCCAGTCTCCGGGTCCAGGACGGGTGCATCAAATTCCCGCAGCCATGGGAGAATTTCAGCTTCACGGCCCGCATTTTTCAGCGTAAAAGAAGCCGTATCTTTCGCACGGCCAAGCGGAGAACAGTAAAAATCGGTGACATTCCATTTTGCTGTGCGTTTCGAAAGCAGCTCGGCCTCGCGCCAGCCTTTTTCGGTCAGAGAATCAATTTCATAATTTGGTTCGCCGTGGCGGATAAAAATAATTTTCATAACGTTCCTTTCTTCGTATGTCGAAAAAATGGTGGATTTCGACATAGAAAAGTAAAATTTCGTCCCGAAAGATCTGTGCCGGAGCATAAAAGAATTCAGAACTAAGAGCATTTCATTCAGTATATCATAAATAGTCAGATTTGTGTGAATTTCTTATCGGCCTCTCCCCCAGTTCAGCTCCCCGTTGGTAAACTCAGCCCAGTTGTACTGCGCCATGTATTCGCCATGGTACTGGTTGATCGCGGAAAGTTTTCCCTCGCACCAGTCAAAATAGTCACAGGAGACTTCTTCCGGGCAGATCCACAGGCTTCCTCTGGCGGACGCAACGAGCGTTTCACAATGATACACTTTTAACGAATAAAAATTCGTGAAGCGGAAGCTCCCTTTTTGATACGCTGCATCTTGAGAGAGTAGCTAGTAGCAGTCCTGTAGGTAGGTGCAAACAGGAGAAAAATATGCTATAGTAAAAACAGCGTAAGGGGAAACAAAAAGTAATGCAGCAAGAGGAAAGAGTATGATAAACTGTCGGTCATCATGGTCTGTCTGAACGCTCAAAAAGAAACCGATGATGTATTTCTTCAGATGATGAAGACACTACTTGGTGTTGAAATGCCGGAGAATGAATTTTTGAAATTGATGCATACGTAAAAAAAACAGGCACGATTCCCGAAAAAGGTGATTCGTGCCTGCTTTTTTTACTTTTCTACTTCTTCATACTGGTTGCCTTCCGGGTCACGCAGGTTATCATTTACATAAATTTTTCTTCCTTTGGTATCCAGTCTTTCTTTGTAGTCCATAGAGAAGGCACCTAGTGAAGCGGCCAGAAAGCTAAAAACAATCGTTGCTTTAGAAAGGTTCTGTAAAAATTTGAGGGCGCCATAAATAATCAGGTTTTTGTAATACTCCAGCCGCAGTCCTTTTTCAACACCCCGTGCAGTGAGGCGGCAGATAAGCAGAACAACGGCCAGCATAAATACACCGATAACCAGAAGAAAAATTCCGGCTTCATGATATTTTCCAGGTAAATAGCAGGCGCCGATTACGATCATGATCGGGGCAATTAAGGACATGGTAAAAACCATTTCGGCACGAAAGGTAAAAAATCGATACATCAAAAAGATTAAGATTAGGATAGCGATGAAAAGCATATTAGTTTTCTCCTTCGTAATGTTATAAATGATATAAAGCTTTTTTGCAGAAAAAGCAGATGAATTTGTGTGAAAAATTTTGCATATTTTGGCTTTTTCCTGTATACTTAGATCAATGTCGACAGGAAAACAGCATTCTGCCCAAGCCATCGGATATTTGCTGTTGTCCGGAAAGGAACTTTGATACTACATGAGCGATTTTTCACAAAGGCTTGAAAAGGAAATAAAAAATACAGGAAAAACTTTATATTATCTGTCTGAGGCCAGTGGTATGCAGCTGGATTACATTTCTAAAATGAGTAAAGGAAAACGTATTCCAAAAGAAGAAGAGCGCCTGACCCGTCTTCTTGATGCGATGGAATGCACCGGAAATACAAGAGCAGATCTCCTGTTCTTTTATCGCCAGGAAAAAATGGGAAAGAGCCAGTGGCAATGTATGGAAGAACTGATCCGTATTATCCAGCAGGATGTGGTTGAATTTCCTCAAGTCTCTGTTTCTCCAAGTGTTTCAGGAATTCCGGATACGGATATGACGCTGGACAATATCTTTGCAATTTATGCGTGTATTCGAAAAGCAATGATAAATGCTTCCGATTCCACGATTTGCTTATGGACTCCGGAAATTTCACTGGAACATTTACGATATCTTGTCCAGATTATTCATGAAGTGCCCTATCACAGATTAGAGCATCTTTTTCCTTTGCTGCAGAATCAGACAACGGAAAATACACTGGATAACCTTCGGAAAATATGCAGTCTGAAACCGGCAATGAACTATGAAAACTACAAACCATTTTATTATTACGTTTCTTCTGCTGAGTCCGAGGCGAAAAAAGCAGGCTTACTTCCCAACTGGCTGATCACAGACCATATTGCAATTGGAATCAATTTTCATACGGCGAAAGGAATTATTCTCAGAGATGCGCAACAAATACAATTACTGAAGAATTCCTTTATTCAGGAAAGAAAAATAGCAAAGGAAATGTTGTTTTGCTCTGATTTAAATGCTTATGTAAAAGATGTCAATGTTATGATGAATGAAGGCTATGTAACGCATAACTATTATATTGAATATTCACCATGTCTTCTGCATCTGATTCCGTTAAATGTACTGAAACAGCAGATCATCCTGGATGGAGTGGAAAAAGAACAGCTCTTATCTTCTCTCTTTCAGCGGATCCGGCACATGGAAACGGAAAGTATGGTACATATTTTCTGCATATCTGGCTTACGACAATTAATGGAGCAGGGACGCATTGCAGGCTATCCGGATATGCTTTATAAGCCTCTTGATCCTGCGATGCGCCTGTGGCTGTTGAAAAGTTATTATCAATATATGCTGCACACACCTCATTCCTGCATTTGTGTAAAAGAAAATTTCGTCCAGCTGCCGAAACATATCTCCATTGTATGTAGCTCCAATGTTCATAATGGAATTGCATTTTGGAACAATACAAGTCATGGATTGCAATATTATATTTTAAAAGAATCCGGCTTCTCACAAAAACTATATGAATTTTGCCAGTTTCTGGAGAATGGAAACATGGCATGGTCACAGGAGGAGACGCTGGATATTATTCGAAACATGATTGTGGAATATGGAGGCACCTTATAAACCGCGCTTCCAGGAAAATAAAGGATTCTTTCGGGACAGCTTTTTTCCTGCTATCTCTGGAAGAGCCGGGAGAAAAGCCCCTTCTTTTTTGCCGGGCGGGATGTAGCAGGTGCATTTTGATTGATATATTGCTGAAAGATGTTTTTTGAATCCTGAATGAGACCATTTAATTGCGCATTCTGACCAGCAGAAAACAGATCACACAATACAACTCCTTTTTGGGCATAGTACAATGCATTTTCCTTTCGCTCCAGTCTCATATTTGCAATTTGGAGCGTTTGATAGATAGGGATTTGATAGACCGGCATTTCTTCCGGAAGCAAAAGATCGCTGTAATGATACAGAAGTAATGAGATTTCTTCCGCTGCTTCCTGGATCTGCTCGGGATTTATATGTTCTTCCTGTACATTCTGAAGATACATAGATCCACATCCGATACAAATGCGGATGAATGCTTTGGACACAGTTTCTCTGATTTGTGGATTTAGAATTTCTGCATTCCATATATATTCGATACTTTCTGCCAGACGCCAGCTCTTCTCGGCCAATTCGGTGCATTTGTGTCCCTGTATTTTTTCTGCTGTTACGACGGAAATGCATGCCAGCATACATTTCAGTTCATTCATCAATAAAATTTCAGCAGTTTTTTCTTTTGGGATTTTTAACTGCATTTCCTGTTCCAGCTTTTCTTGCTGGTGTTCTGTAAAATCCTGTAATTCTTTGATGCTCTCCGAATCGCTGAACTGAGATTCCTCCAAAGTTATTTTGCAGATCATTACCCGGAGCAGATTCTGATAGGTTTCTTTCCAGATTCCTGGTTCTTCTGATTGATTACTGATGGCCATGCATCTTCTGAAAAGATCTATTTTATCAAAGGCCGACAGATATGGATTGTTGGAAAATTGCAGAATCTGAAAGGCTGTACAATGAAAATTTTCTTTTGCAGCTGCCTGCATCAGGAGCTCGGGATATTTTCGGGCATTCATAGACGCAACAGAAAATTCCTCTGCCTGTTTTTGAGCAGAAAGCAGCATTTTCTTTGGGGCTTTCTGTAGCAAAAATCCATTTTCCGGAAAGAGATTTTCAAAGATATTTTTAAAAATAGCTTGTTGTACTGCTGCTTTCAGTGTCATTGTATGAGAATGCATCTGCGGGCAATCCAAATTTCCGGCGACTGCTGTAATTTCATATTTTTCTTTGAGTGAAAGCAGCGCCGGAACAAGCAGATATTCTGTATCTGTCAGAATTTCCAGACGATGATAGACATCATGGTACGGCGCACCCGCGCGATCTCCCTTGGAAAACAGGAGCTTCGGGAAAAAATTCCAGCAGATACCTTCTAAGGTATGGTCTGTTACCTTTGCCTGCGCCAGCTCATAGATAGAATCATATCCTTCCTGATTGCTTTTTACTGTAACATGGGTATCGGATTGCACAGAATATAATTGACGTTCATAATAATTGGACAGAAAAATTCTGTCGTCCAAGTGATCCCAGGAATACATATAGTCCATATAGGATTCATACACATGGTTTCCAAACATACTTGTCGTTGGTCCGACAAACAGAGAGTTCCACGCTTCGTAAGTATCAAGTTTTTGATTAAAAGCATTTACCATTTTTGCCTGTTCTTCTTTTGTATATTTGGAAGTTTCCGTTCGTTCATTTGTCTTTTGCACAGAAGTTCCGCCTTTGCGGCGTCCGTGCTCAACCAGGAGAAGAAAGATGATTTCTTCTTTTTCCAGAAATTCTATTTCAAAAGAAATATCCCATGATTTTTCATCACAATAGGTTCTGTAATTACTACCTGAATTTATCGCTTTTTGTAATATTTCGGGATCAAGAGTTTCCCATGGAATCGAAACAGGAAAGTCCATATTTTATTTCCTCCAGGTGTCTGCTGATAAAATGATGTTGGAGGCAAAATATTTTTTGCCTCCCTTGTCATCCGATTGCTTTGCATGATATGCTTTGGCAATTCTTATTTTAATACTTTGATAGATACTTTTCCGCCAATTCCGGCCTGACACTGAACTTTTAAGATATCTCCGTCTTTTAAATCCAGATCCAGGTAACCATCACCCGTTTTAAACATGGCACCGGCTAAGGATTTTCCTATTTCGCCGACGGATATTTGTTCTGCGAGGCCGCTGCCTGCAGAAAATCCAATGATGGACCCCATCAGATTGACATTCCCTTTTTTGCTGTCTTTTGCCGGATCTATCATAGAAATACGATGAACGCCAGGAGTTAAGCTGATTTCATATGGAGTCTTAGATGCCTCATATAAAGTTCCTTCTTTTTCGTCATCAATAAAGATGCCTATTTTTGCTTTGGAATTCATCATTTTATTGTACTTGAGTGGATGAAACATTTTGTCCATGACGCTCATGGAAAGATCTTTTGCCATTCGATTGGAATCTTTTACTGTTAATACTAATTTTGCACTCATATTTTCCCTCCTGAAGTCAAGCGTTTCAAGTAATGCGCTCTTGTATTTTGGGCATCGGATTGTTGTTTTGGTATGTAATAGAATGATCCGATTCCGGCTAAAATTTGTGTTTATTATACTATTATTTGAAAAACTATATGAAATAGGCATAAAAATTAGACAAAAAATCAGATGAAAACATAAATTAAACTTTTAATGATTCCTATGATACGATTTTTTAAAAAGAAAATTGATTTTATGGGAAAACAAAACTTATTTTGGAATGGAGAGAAGCGCAGGAGGCTGTGAACGACAGAACAAAAGAAAGAAATGACAGAAAACAGATACCGCGGTGGCAAAGCTGTTCACAAAGCTGGCGGGCGTGACAACGGCGTCTTATCTGTGGGTTGAAACAAAATATCATGAAAAACAGAAAAGAAGCATATCGTATAAAGATAACGGATGAACGCAGGTGAATCCATGAACAGACTCTGGAGCGGTATGCTTCTTCTTGGCATTGCCTACGGTGCTTTTTGCGGAAAACTGCCGGAGGTGACAGACGGTGCGCTGCGCGCTTCAAAAGAGGCAGTTGTGCTGGCAATTTCTCTTCTGGGTGTGACGGGCCTTTGGAGCGGGCTGATGGAGATTGCAAGGAAAGCGGGAATGATCGACAGCCTGGTAAAAAAGATGGGACCGGTCATGCGCTTTTTGTTTCCAAAGGTACCATCGGATCACCCGGCCATCCAATCGGCTGCCACAAATATGATCTGTAATGTATTCGGTCTTGGCGCAGCGGCAACGCCGCCGGGCCTTCTTGCCATGGAACAGTTCGAAGAGCTGGAAGAGGAACGGCGGAAAAACAAAAATCCGGCCGCTGTTCCGAAAGGAACTGCAAACCGGGAAATGTGCACCTTTCTGATTTTAAATATTTCTTCCCTGCAGCTGATACCGGTCAACGTGATTGCATACCGCAGCCAGTATGGCAGCGTGCATCCAACGGCCATTGTCGGACCGGCACTGGCAGCGACGGCAGCAAGCACGGTAGCGGCTGTTTTATTCTGCAAATGTATGGAAAAATGCAAAAGCTGAGAATGCGGTCTGCCCAGGAATATTTATAAAAAAACAGTAAATTCGCCTTCTTAGGACTAGCCGCCGCGGCAACGGCTTGGTACAATAAAAGAAATGAGGGATATTGAATTTTACATAGGAGGAACACAAGAGCATGGCAGGATATGTGAGTCTTCAGGATGTAACCAAGACATACAAAATGGGTGAAGTTACCATCAAGGCCGCGGATGGAATCAGCTTTGATGTGGAAAAAGGCGAGTTTGTGATCGTTGTCGGTCCGAGCGGTGCGGGCAAGACGACCGTTCTGAATATCTTAGGAGGCATGGACACGGCGACTTCCGGAAAGGTGCTGGTGGACGGCGCGGAAATCAGCAAATACCGCGGTAAGAAACTGATCCAGTACCGGCGGGAGGATATTGGATTTGTCTTTCAGTTTTATAATCTGATGCAGAATCTGACGGCACTTGAAAACGTGGAGCTGGCGATGCAGATCTGCCGGCATCCGCTGGATGCGTCGGAGGTGCTTGCGGAGGTTGGGCTGGAAGAGCGAAAGAATAACTTCCCGGCGCAGCTTTCCGGCGGAGAACAGCAGCGTGTGGCGATTGCGCGTGCGCTGGCAAAGAATCCGAAGCTGCTGCTCTGCGATGAACCGACGGGAGCGCTCGATTACGTGACGGGAAAAGCGATCTTAAAACTGCTGCAGGATACCTGCCGGGAAAAGGGCATGACGGTCATTGTCATCACTCACAACTCGGCGCTGACACCGATGGCGGACCGCGTGATTAAAATCCGAAACGGAAAAGTGGCGGGCATGAAAACAAATGAGAACCCGACGCCGGTGGAAGAGATAGAATGGTAGGTGGACGATGAGAGCATTTCGAAAAGACTTTATCCGGGAAATCACAAAGAACAAGGGGCGGTTTCTGTCAGTCTTTTTCATCGTGCTTCTTGGCGCGGCGTTTTTCTCGGGCATCCGGTCGGCGGAAGGGGATATGAAGGTTTCGGCGGACCGGTATTATGATGAAGTAAATTATATGGATTTGAAAGTCCTTGGAACGCTGGGGCTGACAGACGATGATCTGGCGGATATCGCGAAGACGGATGGCGTGAAAGCGGTCTACGGCGGAAAAACGGTGGAAGTGCTGCATGACATCGGCGAGAGCGAGCAGGTTGTGAAGCTGATTGCGCTGACGGACGGTGTGAATGAGCCGCGCGTGGTCGAGGGACGGATGCCGGAGAAAGAGGATGAAATTCTTGTTGATACGCAGTTTCTGAAAAGTTCCGGCTGTGAGATCGGAGATCAGGTAACGTTCACTTCCGGAACGGAGGATCCGCTCTCAGATTCGCTGACCGGGGACACGTTTACGATTGTTGGTTCGGCGACACTCCCTTATTATATGGATCTGAACCGGGGAACGGGCTCGATTGGAAACGGAAGCATCAACAGTTTTGCACTGCTGCTTCCGGAGACATTTACATCGGATCTCTATACAGAGATTTACGTCCAGGCGGACGGCGCACAGGAAGAGGCGAGCTACAGCGATGCGTATGATGAGACGGTGAAGGCTGTACAGACGAAGATTGAAGCGCTCGAGGATGCGGCGTGCGACCGGCGGTATACGGCAGTCAAAACCGAAGGACAGGAAAAGATTGATGATGCAAAACAGCAGGTCGCTGATGCAGAGCAGAAATTAGCGGACGCAAAAACAGAGCTGGATGACGGTGCACAGCAGCTTGCCGACGCGAAAGTGACGATTGCGGACAAAGAGCAGGAACTTCTCGACGGCGAACAGACGTTAAAGGACAAAGAACAGGAGCTTCTTGACGGAAAGCAGACGATTGCTGAGAAAGAACAGGAACTCCTTGACGGAAAACAGACCATTGCAGACAAAGAGCAGGAACTTCTCAGTGCGAAAGCAACCATCGCCGATAAAGAGCAGGAACTGGCATCCGGCAAGGCAACGCTGAAAGATAAAGAGGCGGAACTTGCGAGCGGAAAAGCGACGCTGGAAGCAAAGGCGGCAGAGCTGGAAAGCGGAAAAGCGGAGCTGAATCAGAAAGCCGATGAACTTGCAAGTGGAAAAACCACACTTGAGGCAAAAGCGAAAGAACTTTCCGACGGAAAAGCACAGCTTGCAGAGAAAGAAACAGAACTGGCATCCGGCAAAAAAGAGTTAGAGGAAAAAATGACGCAGCTTTCGGCGGCAAAAACCGAACTGACTCGGAAGCAGACGGAGCTGAATACTGCAAAAGAGCAGCTTTCCGAAAAAGAAACGGAATTGAATATTGCAAAGGAGCAGCTTTCCGCTGCACGCGAGGAACTGGACAACAAGAAAGCAGAAACCGCTGCAGGACGCACACAGTATGAAGCGCAGAAGGCAGCGTATGAAGAACAGAAGAGTCAGTATGAGACAGCCAAGGATCAGTTAGCCCAGATTTCCAGTCAGCTTCCGATGGTGGAGGCTGCGCAGACAGAAGTGACTGGTCAGATCGAGGTGATTGAGGCTCAGCTTGACGGACTGACGGAGGAAGATGAAGCATATGTATCCCTGTTGGAACAGAAAACTGCGCTGGAAGCAAAGCAGACAGAGTTAGCACAGCAGCTTTTCACGATGCAGGAGCAGAAAACATTTCTGGAACAAAACATCGCAGCGTTTGAAGCAGCAAGCGCTGATGCGGAAGCCCGGCTTGCGGCTGCAGAAGCTCAGATTACCGACGCAGAAAGTCAGCTTGCCGCTGCAGATGCACAATTAACAGAAAAAGAGCAGGAATGCGCCGCAGGCGAGGCACAGATTGCTTCTGCAAAAGAAGAACTGGAAAGCGGCGAAGCTCAGATTACAGAGGCTCTTGCCCAGCTTCAGGATGGAGAAGCACAAGCAGAAGCTTATCAGAAACAGATTGAGGATGGCGAAGCCCAGCTTGCATCCGCCAAAGCAGCGATTGCCGACGGAGAAGCTCAGATTGAGACGAATCGCAGTAAATTAAAAGACGGAGAAACTCAGCTTGCGGCTGCCAGAGCCCAGCTTGCTGATGGGGAACAGCAGATTGCATCGTACCGACAGACGATTCAGTCGGGTGAGGCCCAGCTTGCCGCTGCAAAGCAGACAATTTCCAGTGGAGAAAGTCAGCTCGCCGACGCGAAACAGACGATCGCCGATGGCGAAACCCAGTTAGCAGAAGCAAAGCAGACGATCGCCGATGGAGAAAGTCAGCTCGCCGAAGCCAAGCAGACGATTGCCGACGGAGAAACCCAGCTTGCCGACGCGAAACAGGAAATCGCCGACGGAAAAATCTCCCTTGCGGATGCGAAACAGGAAATTGCCGATAAAGAAAAGGAACTTGAGGACGGCAAAGCCGAATATGAAAAAGCAAAAGCCGACGCCGAACCAGAAATCGCGGATGCGAAGCAGGAAATTGCGGACGGTGAGAAAACACTCGCAGACCTGAAAAAACCAACGTGGTACGTCTGGGGACGGAATAAGGTAACGTCAACTGAGAGCTTCGGTCAGGATGCCGGCCGTATCTCGAATATCGGAAAATTCTTCCCGGTTATCTTCTTCCTCGTGGCTGCTCTCGTCAGCCTGACGACGATGACACGAATGATCGAGGAACAGCGTCAGCAGATCGGAACGTTAAAAGCCCTCGGCTATTCCGACGGCGTGATCGCCTTTAAATATTTCGCATACGCGATGCTCTCCACCGTATCCGGCGCTCTCGCGGGCGTGGTGGTTGGAGAAAAAATCCTGCCCTGGGTTATTATGAATGCCTACGGCATGCTGTATACCGGACTTCCGTATTACATGACCCTGCTGAACTGGGAGCAGGGAGGCCTTGCGATTCTGGCGAGTGCAGCCTGCACCGGCGTGGCGACGATCGCGGCATGCTACAAAGAACTCGCCGCAGGTCCGGCAGAGCTGATGCGGCCGGAAGCACCGAAAAACGGCAAACGGATTTTCCTGGAACGCATCGGCGTACTCTGGAAACATCTGAACTTTACGCAGAAATCAACCGTGCGGAATCTGGTGCGGTATAAAAAACGATTCTTCATGACCGTTATCGGAATCGGCGGATGCATGGGTCTGATCCTCGTCGGTTTCGGCCTTCAGGATTCCATCACCGCGATTGCGAAAAACCAGTTCGTCAGCCTCTTCACCTATCAGGCGAATGCTGTGCTGAATTCAGATGTGGATGAATCCGAAAAAGAAGCATTGCAGACCGATCTGGAAAACTACAGCGGCATCGATGAGCTGCTGGAAATGTACTGCCAGAACATCGAACTGCAGACCGACAAAAAGACCGTGGATGCAGTGCTTGAAGTGCCGAAAGAACTGACGAATTTCAATGACTTCTATGCCTTCCGAGACCGGAAAAGCGGAGAAGTTTACGAATTCCCGACCGACGGCGGCGCAGCCATCAGCGAAAAGACAGCAACGATGCTCGGCGTAAAAGCAGGCGACACGGTTCAGCTGAAAAAAGGCGATGATATTGTGGACGTAAAGATTTCGATCATCGTCGAAAACTACGTGCGCCATTACCTGTATCTGGCCCCGGATCTCTACGAGGAGCTGTTCGGCGGAGCGCCGGACTACAACCAGCTTCTGATGAAATATCAGGACACGTCGGGCAATTATGAGACAGCACTCGGAGAAAAAATCATGACGTACGACGGTGTAGCGGCAATCTCGTTCACATCCGACCTGATTGATCAGATTGACAACATGCTTCGTTCCCTCGACATCGTCATCGTGGTGCTGATCGTATCGGCGGGCCTGTTGGCGTTTGTGGTGCTGTACAACCTGAACAACATCAACATCACCGAACGACAGAGAGAGCTGGCAACGCTGAAAGTGCTCGGCTTCTTCGACGGCGAGGTGGCATCGTACGTGTACCGGGAAAACATGGTGCTGACACTGTTCGGCGTTATCGCGGGCATGGGAATTGGAACGTTTTTACATCATTGCGTAATTCAGACCGTCGAGGTCGATATGATGATGTTCGGACGAAACGTGTTCCCGCGGAGCTACGGCTGGAGCGCCCTGATTACCATGGCGTTTGCCCTGTTCGTCAACTTTATGATGTTCTACCGGTTAAGAAAAATTGATATGATTGAATCGCTGAAAAGCGTGGAGTAAACAACAGAAAAAGGCCGTCCGCGGTGATGCAGAGAATCTGCAGAAACCGTGGGCGGTTTTTTCATTTTGAAAGTGAAATATGAGCCGGAATGCTTGTTTTTTCAGACATTTCGTTGTATAAAAAAGATAAGGGTTTTTATCAGAACAGGATCAAAAAACAAAGAGTAAAGGGGATTTTTACAAATGGGAACAACAGAAACGAAAAAAATGAGAGTCGGCGTTGTCGGCTGCGGAGCGATCAGTGATATTTATCTGACGAACATGATTCATAACTTTGAGAATCTTGAGGTAGCAGCATGCTGTGCAGGCCATCTTGAACATGCGAAAAAGAAAGCAGAGCAGTATGGCATCAAGGGCTGTACCTACGAGGAAATTCTGGCAGACCCGTCGATTGAAATGGTAGTCATTCTGACACCGGCACCGACCCACGAGGGGCTGATCCGTCAGGCACTGGAAGCCGGAAAACACGTTTACACTGAAAAAACAATGACCCTCGCACCGGAAACGGCAGCGAAACTGATCGAGCTGGCAGAGGAGAAACATCTCTATCTCGGTTCCGCACCGGACACCTTCCTTGGATCGGCACTGCAGACCGCAAGAAAAGCGATCGACGACGGGCTGATCGGCGAGGTGACATCTTTCGAAGCATGCGCAAACCGCGATCTTGATTTACTGGCGAGCATCTTCCGTTTTCTGCGGATGCCGGGCGGCGGTATCTGCTACGATTTCGGTGTTTATTATCTGACCGCCATCGTCAGCCTTTTCGGCCCGGTGGACCGTGTCGTTTCCTCCGTGCGCAACCTTGCGCCGAAGCGCGTCAATGTCGTCCCGGACAGCCCGGAATACGGCCAGGAATTTGACTACAGCAACGAGAGCCAGGTTTTCACGATTCTGGAAATGAAAAACGGTGTGACCGGTACATTCTGCGTCAATGGTGACAGCGTCATCAATGATCAGGCGGTATTCACCATTTACGGCAAAAAGGGTATCTTAAAGCTTGTTGATCCGAACAATTTCGGCGGCAATGTTGTCTATATTCCGGGTGTAAAAGACTGGACACAGCAGGCTGTTCCGGAAGTTTTACATTATGGCTTTGATTACAGCGAAAACAGCCGTGGTCTTGGCCCGTCTGAGATGGCAGAAGCAATTGCCGAGGGCAGACCAAACCGTGCGAGTGCCAAAATGGCATACCACGTACTCGATACGATCGATCAGATTATGAAGAGTGCGGAAACGGGTGCATTTGAGAAGGTTCCATCCACCTGCGAAAGACCGGAGGCCATGCCGAATTCATAGTCTATTTCTGATAGGATTGCAGGTACATCTGACGGAAGTCGGTAGGGCTTACATTTTTTGATTTCAAAAAGACTCTGTTAAACGTAGAAATACTGTTAAAACCGGATTCGAGCGACACTTCGGTGATCGTGAGATCCGGTTTTTTTAACAGGTTTTCGGCGATATGGAGCCGTTCCCTGGTGACGAAATCCGTGAAGGAGAGGCCGGTGTATGCGCGGAACAGCTTGGAAAAATGGCAGCGGGAGAATCCGGCGACTTTTGATGCTTCTTCCAGGGAAACCGGTTCGGTGCAGTGACTTGAGATCCAGGTACATGCAGCAACCATCTGGCGGTGTACCTGTGCGGAATGGCCTGTTTTTTGCGGTGCGGCAGTTTCGGTCGGCACGGAGAGATTTTCGCCGAGCAGAATAAAAAACTGATATAGCAGAACGCATCCGCGCAGTTCGGAAAAACTGATACCGGAGAGGGAGAGCCTGCGCAGCTCTGTCAGAAATCCGCGAAGCTTTTCGATTTCCGGGAAGTTGTTCTGATTCAGAAGACGGATCTGATAAAAAAGATAAGCAACAGACTGGAAATCCACGCGTTTTTCCAGAAAATCTGCATCGAGCTGAAGCATGATCAGGCGATGTTCTCTGTTGGTTGTGGAAACAGCGTGCAGCTCGCCGGGCCAGATAAAAAGAAGATCACCGGGCTTTAGCGGAAAGGTTTCTCCATTTACTTCATAGATAATGCCGTTATCCTGTGCAAGCACAATTTCGATATAGTGATGCCAGTGCAGACCGAAATAGGCGGGGACATGCGAAATAGAGATATCGTAAACATAGCTGTTAGCAAAATGATTGTTTTCGAAAAAAGAAGTCGAATCGTTTTTCATGGCAAAAGAATCCTCCGTATCTGATAAACGGTATTATACAACAGAAGAGAGAAAAAATATAGAAAAAATCGAAACATCTGGGCAATGATCGGCAATATATAAGTAGTGTTTTACGAGGATCTGTATTATGGTTAAGATATGAAAATTGTGAAGAACGGCAGAAATCGGAAAAAGAGTGATGTGATTTTGGCGAAAATTCACAATAAAAGTTTATGAAAAGTGAAGAAGTGAGAGGTAAGCGAAAAATGCAGATTTATGTAGATGGAAATGCTGTGCGAAGCGGAAATGGGCAGAAGGAATATCCATTTCAGACGATTTCCGAGGCGGCAAAAATTGCAATGCCCGGCGACGAGGTGCTTGTAGCGCCTGGCGTATATCGGGAATATGTAGATCCGGCGAATGCGGGATGTGAGGATGCAAGAATTGTGTACCGTTCTGTGGAACCGGGAAAAGCTGTGATTACCGGTGCGGAAATTGTGGATAACTGGGAGCATTTGGAAGGTGATGTGTGGACAGCGCGCGTTCCGAACGGATTGTTTGGGGATTACAATCCATATACGACACTGGTCAGCGGTGACTGGTTTATCGCATCCTACACGGCACACACCGGAGAAGTGTATCTGAATGGAAAATCTATGTATGAGGTGACAAGTCTGGATCAGGTGAAAAAGCCGGAGATCTATAAAAAATCCTGGGATCAGGCATTCACGGTTTACACCTGGTATGTGGAGCAGGACGAAGAGAAGAATGAGACCGTTTTCTATGTGAATTTCCAGGGGAAAAACCCGAATGAGGAAACGGTGGAAATTAATGTGCGCGAGAATTGCTTTTATCCATCGAAGGAGGGCATTGGTTATATCACGCTGTCCGGCTTTGTTGTAAAACAGGCGGCAACCCAGTGGGCTCCGCCGACGGCATATCAGGAAGGAATGGTCGGCCCGCACTGGTCAAAGGGATGGATCATCGAGGATTGTGAGATTTCAGATTCGAAGTGCTCGGGCATTTCACTTGGAAAATACAGACAGCCGAACAATGACAATAAATGGCTCAAATGGAAATTCAAAGATGGCACACAGACGGAGCGTGACTGTATCTGCCAGGCGCAGCGGGAGGGATGGACAAAGGAAAACATCGGAAGCCACATCATCCGCCGGTGCAACATCCATGACTGTGGACAGACGGGTATTGTAGGCCACTTAGGTGGTGTGTTCTCGATCATTGAGGATAACCACATTCACCATATCAATAATAAACAGAACCTTGCGGGTGCGGAGATCGGCGGCATCAAGATGCATGCAGCAATCGATGTGATCATTCGAAGAAACCATTTCCATCACTGTACGAGAGGCCTCTGGCTTGACTGGCAGGCACAGGGCACACGTGTTACGCAGAACCTGTTTCATGACAATACGCTGCCGAACGAGGAGAATGCAAATCCGGAGGGGATGGACGGCATCGGCGAGGATATCTTTATTGAAATTTCCCACGGACCGACGCTGGTGGACAATAACGTACTGCTTTCGGACCGCGCGATGAAGCTGGCAACGCAGGGTGTTGCGGTAGTACATAACCTGATCGCGGGATCGTTTACTGCTGTCGGCCGAGGTGTCAACAATGGCTCCGAAAAGCTGCCGTCGCCGCGCTACACACCGTACCATGTGCCGCATCGCACGGAGATCAACGGATTTATGACAGTTCTTCACGGTGACTGCCGGTTCTACAATAATATCTTCATCCAGAAGCCGGTTCGTGCGGGAATGGAAGAAATCCGTAAACTGACCGGAGATAATGAGTGGGATGACGGAAATCTGACAGCAGGAACCGCACCGTACAGCGGATATCCGACATTGGAGGAGTACGTGGCAAGATTTGAGGGCTACTGCGGAATGGGTTCCGGAAAGTCACCGGATCTGTATTACGAGAAGCTGCCGGTATGGCTTGGCGGCAACGTTTACTTCAATGGGGCGAAGCCGGCGGAGCAGGAACAGGACGCTGTAGTGGATACCGAGCATGAAATCACCATCGGTGTAAAAGAAGAGAACGGAAAATGGAAACTGGAGACCAATGTTTACGATTATCTGCCGCAGAATGCCTGTGCAGTGATCTCAACGGAGACGCTTGGCATGGCATTTGAGCCGGAACAGAAATATGAGAATCCGGATGGAACGCCGATCGTGTTCCGATATGACTACTTTGGAAACCGTCAGGGCATTCATCCGCTGCCGGGCCCGTTTGCATCAAAAGAGGCTGCGGAAGAAGCATTATCATAAAGAAATTCTATAGACCCGCAAAAAAATAGCGTAAAAAATTCAGCGCCGCAGAGAGTGAATGATTGCGTCACAGCCTTTTTGGCAGTGTTTTCGGGTTTTACTATAACAAAAAGGAGTATAGAGAAATGATTTACTATGTCAATAATTCCGCTCCGAAGAATGGAAACGGAACAAAAGAGATGCCGTTCAAGTTCATCAACGATGCGGCAAAAATTGCAAAGGCAGGAGATGAAGTTCTGGTTGCACCTGGTATCTACCATGAATATGTTGATCCGGTCAACGGAGGAACCGAGGATGCAAGAATCGTCTATAAGAGTGAGAAGCCGCTCGGCGCAAAGATCACCGGTGCGGAAACGATGAATGACTGGGAGCATTACAAAGATAATGTGTGGGTATGCCGTGTAGACAACGGAGTGTTTGGCAATTATAACCCATACACGACAATGGTCGGCGGTGACTGGTATTTTGCACCGGTGGTACGCCATACCGGCGCGGTTTATCTGAATGACCGCCAGTTATACGAGGCAGAGACGCTCGAGGAGTGTATCAAGGGCGAGGTTTATGCGCCGTCCTGGGAGCCGGAGTGGTCGGTTTACAAATGGTATACCGAGCAGGACAAAGAGAAAAATCAGACGGTCATCTACGCAAACTTCCAGGGTAAAAACCCGACGGAGGAAAAAGTAGAAATCAACGTGCGCCGGAACTGCTTTATGCCGTCGAAAACAGGCGTAAATTACATTACGTTCAGTGGATTTGATGTCAGCAAGGCAGCAACGACATGGGCGCCGCCGGCTGCTTATCAGGACGGTATGATCGGTCCGCACTGGTCGAAGGGATGGATTATTGAGGACTGTGAGGTCAGCAACAGCAAGTGCTGCGGTATTTCGCTCGGAAAATATTACGATCCGGAGAACGACCATTACTTTACCAGAAAACACGTAAAAAGCCCGACCCAGATGGAGCGTGATGCTGTGTGCCGCGGCCAGTATCACGGCTGGACGAAGGAGAACATCGGAAGCCATATCATCCGCCGCTGCCACATCCATCACTGTGAGCAGACCGGTATTGTCGGACGGATGGGCGGTGTGTTCAGTATCATTGAGGACAACCACATTCACAACATCAACAATATGCAGCAGCTTGGCGGAGCCGAGATTTCCGGTATCAAGATGCATGCAGCGATCGATGTTGTGATGAGAAGAAATCACATTCATCATTGTACGATGGGCATCTGGTGCGACTGGGAGGCACAGGGAACACGCCTGACCCAGAACCTGCTGCACGACAACTGCCCGCCGGAGGGAACACCAAAGGCAGAGGGTGCAATGATGAGTCAGGATATTTTCATCGAGGTTGGCCATGGTCCGACCCTGATCGATAACAATATTATGCTCTCACCGGTCAGCGTTCGTATGGCGACCGATGGTATTGCCTGCGTACACAATCTGATGCTTGGCTCATTAACTGCAGTTGGCGGCGGAACAGGAGACCGTTACACGCCGTATCACATCCGTCACCGTACCGAGGTTGCCGGATTCATGACATTCCTGCATGGCGATGACCGGTTCTACAACAACATCTTTATCCAGAATTACCCGGTTGAGGAAACAGAAACGGTTGAGGACATGGGCTTCAAGATGGAGGATAACCAGGAGGTCGGAACGCATGTGTTCGACGAGTATCCGACCTATGACGAGTGGATCAGCCACTTTGAGCTGGATAAACCGGCCGACATGAGCAAGCTGGAGCCGTATCACAACAAGTGCCATCTGCCGGTTTGGGTAAACGGAAACGCTTACTTTAACGGAGCAAAGGCGTGTGTGAATGAAAAAGAGAATCTTATGGATAACGAGAACCAGGTTAAGGTGGAACTTGTGGAAAAAGACGGCCACTATTCCATCAAGACGAACGTGTATGAGTTCCTGAAGGATTTCCGGACGGGAATTATCAACAGTGATATTTTAGGATACGCCTTCGAGCCGGAGCAGAGATTCGAAGATCCGGACGGAAGCACGATTATCTTCGATCAGGACTATCTCGGCGAGCACCGCGGCGTGGCAGCAATGCCGGGACCGTTTGCGGATGGAGCTGAGGCAGAGAAGATTCTGTGGTAGAAAAAATCAGAACTTACCGGTTGATATGAAAAAAACAGGGCGCTGTGCAGGAAATGGCACAGCGCCCTGTTTTGGTAAAAGGAAAGTCAGGATGCCTTTGCAGAATCTTTTGCCGTCGGCATTTTCTCGTATAAGATTTTCAGCATAATCGGTGTTGCAATACTCGAGAAGAGAATCAGCAGAATCACGGCACTGAAGAAATCGCCGGATAAAAAGCCTGCATTCAGACCCTTTTGCGCAACGATCAGACAGACTTCACCACGGGTCATCATACCGACACCGATTTTCAGGCTGTCGCCCCAGGTAAAGCCGCATCCCTTTGACATCAGGCCACAGCCGATAATTTTTGCGGCAAGGCCGACGATGACGAAACAGATGGCAAAGAGTACGAATTTCTCGTTCATGCCGCTGAGCGTTGTTTTGAGTCCGATACTTGCAAAGAAAATCGGTCCGAAAATCATATAGGAGCTGATATCCATTTTTTCTTCGATGTAATCGGAAGAATCGAGGGAACACAGGATAACGCCCGCAACGTATGCACCGGTAATATCGGCGATGCCGAAATATTTTTCGGAAATGTAGGACAGTCCGAAGCAGAGCGCAAGACCCAGAATCGGGAGACGGCGGGTGTGCGGAAATACGGAGTTCATGCGGTTGAACAGCTTAAAGCAGAGAAAACCGAGCACAATCGCAAGGGCAAAAAACAGAATGGTGGAGGCTGCTACTTTCAGCGGATTGGATGTCGGATCTTTAAAACCGATGACAACAGTCAGCACAATGATACCAATGACATCGTCGATGATGGCCGCATTTAAGATGGTTGTTCCAACCTCTGTTTTCAGCTTGCCGAGTTCTTTCAAGGCCTGTACGGTGATGCTGACCGATGTTGCAGTCAGAATAACACCGATAAAAACAGCGTGGTAAAATTCTTCCGTTCCGACAGCAGAGAAGCCATAAAAGCTCATGTATAAGATGGCTCCAAGAACGAGAGGAACAAAAACACCGGCACAGGCGATCAGCAGGGATTTCACTCCGGTGCGGAGCAGATCCTTCAGGCTGGTGCCAAGACCTGCGGAGAACATCAGCAAAATGACACCGATCTCCGCCATCTGTGCGAGAAAGTCAGATTGCTGAACGAGTCCCAGCACACTGGGTCCAAGGACAATACCGGCAATCAGCTCGCCCACAACCTGCGGAGCCTTGCATTTTCTGGCAAGAATACCAAACAATTTTGCGAATACGATAATGATTGCCAGGTCTTTTAAAATGACATACGTATCCATGAAAAAGATACCCCCTTTTATGAAGTTTATGTATGTGTCGGCAGCTTGAAAGAGCAATGCCGGAGTTTGATACGCATACATTTTCAGTATAACAAAAATTGAGAAAAAATACTATCGGCAAGAAAGAAAAAATAAAGTAAAACGGAAAAATGATGCAGGTGTATGGAACCGTTCTTTTGTAAAACAAAACTGGAAAAGAGGATTGTGAGGGTTATTGTCAGATTAAGAGGAGTGAACGGTAATGGAAAAAGAGATATAGAAAAGAGCATGTAGATATAGTATGATCAAAGCAGCAAATAAATTTTACATGGAGTTCAAAAAGCGGGATCAAAGAAAAAACGAAAGGGGAAATAAAAAATGAGAGTTGGGAACGTGAAAGAAATTGTATTTTCCAAAGATCCAAAACAGATGAACTGGCTGCGGGAGGATTTCCCATACGCCGAGGTGAAATGCCCGCCGGAGTTTTCGGCTGAGGTGCAGAATGAGAAAGACGGAGATGTGCTGACAACCAAGATTGTGGTTTCTTACAACGGTGCGCATCCGTATTTTACAAATGCCGGAAGTATTGGGGTTTCATTTCCGTTGCAGGACCGCTACACGGACAGTGTGACCTGCCGTGACTATCGATGCCATGCACATGTTTTCTGTGGGGAGAATACCAGTTATATTATGGCGCTCCGCATGGGTGGTGCGGCTCCGCATCTGGGAATGGTGCTCACAAAAGGCAGTCTTTCTGCTTACAGTATTGAGCGCGATCTGAAACTGCAGAGCAATGACAGAGGCTGCTTCTGGCTGCACCCGTCCGCACAGGAATTTGCGCCGGGAGACACGATGACGCTGGAGTGGAAAGTATTTCCGCATCAGGGACGCGAAGATTTCCGGGAGAAATTAAGAGCATTTTCCCAGGTGATTCTGGTGGATGCGGAGCAGTATGTGATTTATCCGGGAGAGACGAGTAAGGTAACCATTGAACCGGTATTTCAGGCAGAAAATGTAACGGTAAACGGAACATCGCTGGAAAAGACGGAAAATGGTGTTTATGAATATCTGTTTGAAAATGAAAAAACAGGGGAGTATGTACTTTCGATCTGTGCCGACGAGGTGAAAACCATCTGCCGTCTTCTCGTGCAGGAGCGGCCGGAAACACTGGCTGCAAAACGGTGTGCGTTTATTGTTGATCACCAGCAGTATCATGGAAAGATCAAAGAACTGCAGGGCGCATATCTGCCGTATGATAATGAAGAAAAAATTCTCGTCTGCACGCCGGAAAACGATTTCAATGCCGGACGGGAGCGTACCGGTATGGGTGTGCTGATTGCACGGGCACTGCAGCAGAATCTTTTAAAAGACCGGGAAAAAGCGGAACAGAGTCTTCGTGAGTACCATGCATTCTATCTTCGCGAGCTGGTAAATGCATCAACTGGACTTGTATGCAACTGCTCAGGAAAAGACAACAGCTATTTTCGGCTTTACAACTACCCATGGGCAGTGACATTCTTTCTTGAATGCTGGAAGCTGTGGGGAGAAAAAGAAGATCTGAAGACAGCAGTTCATATCACAGAGAAATTTTATGAACAGGATGGATTCCGTTTTTATCCGATTGAAATGCCGATTGTGATGCTCTGTCAAGAGCTGGAAAAAGTAGGAGAACAGGAGGATCTGAAAACAGTAAAAGATCTGTTCCGACGTCATGCCGACCAACTGATTGAGATCGGAACGGCTTATCCGGCTTCGGAGGTAAATTACGAGCAATCGATCGTACAGCCGGCGGCTGAAGTCATTCTTCAGGTTTATGAAGTGACCGGGGAAGAAAAATACCTGCGCGGAGCCGAGCAGCAGATCGCCGTCCTCGAACTCTTCGACGGCCAGCAGCCGGACTACCATCTGCATGAAATTGCAATCCGTCATTGGGACGGCTACTGGTTCGGAAAACGCAGAGTCTTCGGAGACACTTTCCCGCACTACTGGAGTGCAGAAAACGGTCGAACCTTCAAGCGCTACGCTCGCCTGACCGGAAACGAAGAATATAATATTCGCGGTGAGCATTCCCTGCGCGGCGTGCTGTCCATGTTCTTTGAGGATGGAACAGCGACCTGTGCGTACCTGTATCCGTATTCCGTCAACGGAAAGAAAACCGATTTTGCCGATCCGTATGCCAATGACCAGGATTGGGGATTGTGCATGAACCTGGAATAAAGAATGACCAGAACCTTCAAACTGAAATCATACAGAGTGATTCAGTTTGGAGGTTATTTGGATTTGCAGAAGATGGATTCCGGCATGGTGTAAGAATAATGATATGATTTTCCTCAATGATGATGTAATAAAACCAGAACCAGACAAAGGATTTGTGAAAATCAAAAGGGTATGGAAACAATCCATACTCTATTTTTTCTTGTCAAAGCGGATATTCGCAATCCGCTTCGCTACTTGCTTGATTCGGTTAAAAAGAGAAATAAAAAACGTTGACGAAAAAAAAGAAATTTGATAAACTGAAAAAATAAAAGGGAGTAGCTAGCCAACCGTGTTCACTTCTTCGTCAGTACAGCTATTGATATTCAATAACTCGGAAAGTGATTAAATAGCGAGACTTTTACTGTAGATGCAGTAGGAGTCTCTTTTTTTATGCCTATAACACCTGCTGCAAAGAATGCAAAAGAAAGAGAGGAAGATACGTATGATGTTACAGGCAGGGATTTTGATAGTGGGTTTCCTTTTTCTGGTAAAAGGAGCAGACTGGTTTGTGGAAGGGTCTGCAAGCATAGCAAGAAAGTTTGGAATTCCCCAGCTGATTATCGGACTTACCATTGTTGCAATGGGAACGAGTATGCCGGAGGCTGCTGTAAGTATTACCGCAGCGATGCAGCAGAACGCAGGAATTACGATAGGAAATGTGGTTGGAAGCAATATTTTGAATATTTTTATTATTCTCGGACTTACGGCATTAATAACAAATGTGGCAATACAAAGGTCTACCTTGTTTTATGAAATACCGTTTATGATGTTTGTTACGGTAGTTTTAATGATATGCGGAATGACAGGAGGAAAAGTAACGTTTGCCGAGGGCATAGTCTTATGGGTACTGTTTCTTGTATATCTTGGATATTTGTTTGTAATGTCAAAAAAAGGGGAAAATCCGGAAGAGGAGGAAGCGAAAAATTATCCTGTCTGGAAATGTCTTCTTTTGATGGTGGCAGGCGGCGTCCTGGTTGTAAAAGGAAGTGATTTTGCCGTCAGCGGGGCAACCGAGATTGCACGATACTTTGGAATGAGTGAGCGTTTTATCGGACTGACGATTGTTGCTCTTGGAACATCCCTTCCGGAGCTGGTAACATCTGTGACAGCAGCAAAAAGAGGGAATGCAGGAATTGCAATCGGAAATATTGTCGGAAGCAATATTTTTAACATTTTATTTGTAATTGGAACAGCCGCACTGATCTGTCCTGTGCCATTTGAAACTAAATTTATTGTAGACACAGGAATCGCAATTCTGGCAGGTCTGGTTTTATGGATTGGGACGTACAAGAACAGGGAATTACGGAAAACGTGTGGTGTCGTTATGCTTTTATGCTATGCAGGATATTTTGCATATTTATGTGTGGTATAAGATGAACCATTTTTGATGAAACCAGTATTTAGGCACCGACCATTTGGCCGGTGCTTTTGAAGTGCATTCTTCTGGAACATATGCTATAATCTGATCAAAGTAGAGAAAAGCGGAGAGTAGAAATGAAAAAATTACCAGAATCAGAACAGGAAATTATGATGATTATATGGGAATATGAGGAACCTGTCAGTCGATTTCAAGTTGAAGAAAAATTGAATGTAGAGAAAAATGTTGCACCGAGTACCATTTTAACATTGCTTACTCGTTTGGAAAAAAAAGGATTTATTCAAAAAGTGAGGAACGGGAAATCAAATCTTTATGTACCATTAGTAGAAAAAGAAAATTATATAGGCACGGTTGGAAAAAACATGTTAGATAAAATGTTTCAAGGGTCATTAGCAAAATTCGCATCGGCACTGTATGATGGAGAAAAACTTAGCTCAAAAGAGGTTAAGCAATTGCAGGAATTTATTGACAGACAAAAATAGAAAAAGTGGTGTAGAGGATATAGTTACAGATGGCATTTATCATAAAGTGGAATCTTTCAATAGGCATAGTCGCATTTATGGCATATGTTGTACAAAAAATAATGGGGAAAAGGCTCGGTCATTACTGGAGAAAGATAGTCTGGATACTTCTGACACTTAAAATGTGCTTTCCGTTTTGGAGTGTGACAGAGAAATTTCGGCAACATCCTTTTATGATTTCTATGCCGGCATATTATATCGGGGAACAAAATCAAAAGACCGCGATCATGACGAAAATGGGAAACGTTTCAATTCGAGGGTGGATGTCAGGCGAAAAATTTTTGCTGTATATATGGATTGCAGGGATGATTTTATGTCTTTTGTTTCACGCAATACAATATAGAATATGGAAAAAAAGAATATTTGCAGAATGTAAAAAGATGCAAAAAAATTCCGTATTAGAAGCTCTAAAAAAAGCAAGCGAAGTTTGTAAAATAAAAAAAACAGAAATCTGGGTCTGTGAAAATCAAGATTTTTATTCTCCTATGTTGTTTGGTGTACGAAATACAAAGATATTGATTCCACAAGGAATGCTGGAAACGGAAAATTACTCCTATGAAGAATGGTATTTGATTTTTTTACATGAATTGACACATCAGAAAAAACACGATTTATGGTATAAAATGTTTCTTCAAATTATAAGGGATGTTTATTGGTTTTGTATCCCGATGCTATGGGTGCAAAAAATGGCAAATATAGACATGGAATGTGTCTGTGATGCAACTGTTACAAAATATATGAATCTGACACAACGGAAAGATTATTGCAATGTTATTTTGAAAGTGGCTTCAAAACAAACGAGAAAAGAATTGTCTGGAGTTGTTTCGATGGTATCAGAAACAAAGATACTGAAAGAACGATTTTACAATGTGTTTTTAGCAAGAAAAAAACTTCGAATATATATCACTGTTTTTCTTTTTGGAATAATTATCTTGAGCTTTTCGGAAATGCAAATAGCGCGGCAAATATGGTCATCATCGTGTATAGAAAATTGTCCCAAATGCAAAGCTGCGGTACAAGGAGAAGTGGTTTGGGATGGATGGGAAAATGAAAAAAATGTAGTATGTACACATCAATATGCATGGGGAGATGACTTACAGAAAGCCAGATATGGAGTAGAAAAAATCAGGTGTAATGAATGTGGAAATTTTTTTGAGATAAAGATCAGGCAAGAAAAAATAGTCTGCCATGGGTATAATGATTAATTAGACAAATGTAGAAAAAGATTGACAAAAAGTAGGAAGTATGGTATTTTTGTTATACAAATGTAGAACGTACGTTGACAGGTATAATAAATTTTTAAGGAGAAAAGTATGAAAGCGGTAAAGAAAAAAATTTCCATTTTTCTAATGACCTTAATGTTGGCCAGTACATTTTCTGCCAATGTAACAAAAGCGGATGTTATCGAAAGTAAGAATACTTTTGCGTATGAAGAAATTATGCCGTATGCTGCAGTTTGCCCGAGATGTGGAGGAAGAATAACATCGTCAACCGTATGGGGAAGCTGGATAAGCAGTGGTACAGTTACATGTACTCATGGTCACGCATGGGGAACTGATTTGAAGCAGTATAGAACAGGAATAAAAACTACAAAATGTTTAAATTGTAACGCAGGAAATACTGCTAATGTGAAAGAAACAAGAACAATTTGTCACGGATATGATAATTAATGGTTAAAACACAAGGCTGTTGTATGATATGTAAAAAAACAGAAGTCATGCAATAGCCTTGTGCTATATAGAAACATAGGGGGTAGCATAATGATGGGAAAAAGGTTGAAAGAAATTTTTGGTTTGATTCTGATTAACATCACATTAGTCAGTGGGAGCTTAAATGCAGAAACGGTATATGCAGATACGCAAGCCAAGATTGAAATTGAGAAAACGGAAATGCCATTAAAAATTTGTGTTGATGAAGAAAATAAAAAAACGGTACTTCAAATAGTGGCAGCCTGGAAGAAAATATATAAAAATAATGGAGTGGAATTAATGGTAATCCCATCAGGGCAAAAGGCTTCGGAAGAAAAAGTACAGGAGATCCAGAATGAAATTACGATGGGAGAAGGACCGGATGTATTTTTGGCAGAGGGGCCGAATCCGACCTGGAGTGAGCAAAGAGCAGTTGTTTTTGAGGATCCCCAAAAAGAAATGTATCAGGGAACCTTTCTTTCGTTGAAACCATACATGAAATATTTTGATATAGATATTTTAGAAGAGAGGATTTTGTCTGCAGGTATGGCTAATGAGGAACAAATACTGCTTCCTATGACATACGATTATTTTCTATATGCATTTACAACACAGGATTTACCGGAAAATACAGAAATATCAAGAAATTGGCTGGAATTAGCCAGACAAAAAGAAAAAGCAATTCAACAGATTGTAGGGCAAAGAAGTGGGGTTCAATTTTTTGATACATTTAGTGAGGTAGTTGATTATAAGAAAAAAACACTTCTATATTCGGAAGAGCAAATAAAAAAAGTTTTGGATGAAACAGCAGCATTAAAAACAAGATCATTAGCTTTAAACTGGAAAATAAAAGATACAGGAGTAGTAAGTCTAAATGATTTGGAAGAACTTGGAGGTGAAAAAACAGTTCATACGGTATTTGCAATGCCGAATCAGGAAGGCGGATTCACTGCAAATGTTACACTTTATGCAGGAATTAATAAGAACACAAAGCAACCTTTAAAAGCAGTCTCCTTTTTACAAATGCTATACAGTGAAGAAGTTTTATCAGGAAAAGGAATAGAGTTAGAAGATAGAAGAGAGGCAAGCAATATAAGATTTCCGCAAGGGGTTTCTATTTACAAAAAGGAACTGGAAAAACGAATGCGGAGTCTTTCGAGACAAGATCAAAAACAAATCAAAACGATACAGGAAGAAGTAAAAACCGTTCGATTTTATTCGATATGGGACAGGGAACTTAATTCCTTACTATCTAAGTATGAGGCGCAGGAAGATGAAAAGCAAAAAGAGCATGTCTTCATAAAAACAATACAGAAATGGAAGGAAAAAATACAGAAATGACATAAAAAATCAGTCCTGTGGAGTGAGAGTTGCAAGAAACAGATTTTCCGGAGTACTGTGGAACAGTCTGTAAAGCCAAAGCGGATATTCGCAATCCGCTTCGTTACTTGCTCATAACTGAATAGCTGCTTCACAGCTTATCAGGACTTGGTTGATTCGGTTAAATTCTTTTAGGGTTTGTCAAGGGTGATGAGTAGCTTTAAAAACAGGCTCCTCTTCACCCTTAATTTATATATCGGTTAATGATCTGTGCGTTTGAGAAATTGATTCGTATATATCAAGACACACATGGCAGAGCATTATTTTGAGACTGTGAGAAAAAGTCTGTAAATAAGATTCTTCTATGATATGCAAGGGTGGCAAGCCTGAAAATCAGGCTTCTCACCCTTGTTTTATATATAACAGTTGTTGAATGGCATGTCAAGAGCAGGCGGTTTTCCGCCCGTCTTATTCGCCTGTTTATTCGTTACTCTGGGAGGCGTCCTTCGTACATAATACTCAGTTCACCATACACCTGTGCCCAGTTGCGGATCGTACTGGTCCATTTCTTCGTAGCTTCAAATGTGGCAAGATACAGTGCCTTTAATAGAGCTGTATCGCTTGGAAATACGCTTCTCTGGCGATTCAGTTTCCGGTAGGTAGAATTCAAGGATTCAATAGCATTTGTAGTATAAATCACCGTTCTGACCGTCGTTGAAAATTTAAAGATCGGCGAGATTGCGTCCCAGTTATCCTTCCAGCGCTTCATGGAATTCGGATATTTCGGTGTCCATTTTTCTGTTACACGCTCTAAGGCTGCCAGAGCTTTCTTTTCATCTGTGGCCTGATAAATGGTTTTCAGATCCGTAGCGAAAGCTTTTCTGTCTTTATCCGGGACATATTTCAACGTGTTTCTTACCTGGTGTACAATACAGCGCTGGTATTCTGTCTTTGGAAAAGCTGCTGCAATCGCTTCTTTGATTCCGGTTAAACCATCGGCACAGATGATTAATACATCTTTGACACCACGATTTTTCAGTTCATTCATAATGGAAAGCCAGTATTTTGCGCTTTCGTTATCGCCAACACTGATGGTTAAAACTTCTTTTTTTCCTTCCGTGTTGATTCCAAGAATCACGTAAGCAGCAAGCTTTCGGATCACGCCATTATCCCTTACAGAATAATGGATTGCATCAATGTAGAGAATGGGATAGACCTCGTCCAGTGGCCGGTTCTGCCAGTCTTCGATCTGTGGCAGGATCTTATCAGTCACATCAGAAATAAAGCTTTCAGAAGTTTCAAAGCCATAAATATCTTCGATGGTTTCGGAAATCTGCCGGGTAGTCATTCCTTTGGCATACATGGAAATGATCTTCTGATCAATATCGGAAATATCTTTCTGACGTTTTTTCACAACTTGTGGTTCAAACGTTGATTTGCGATCCTGTGGCACTTCGATTTCCATCGAGCCATACCGGCTGTTAACCTGTTTCCGCTTATAACCATTGCGATAATCATCATTATCTGAGCGTTCGGATTTTTCGTAACCAAGATGATCATCCATTTCAGCTTCCATCATTTCCTTAATGGTGCCGCCTAAAAGATCCTTGAGCGCATCCTGAATGTCTTCTGCAGACTGGATATCGTACTCTTCCAGGAGCTGATGGATGATGTTTCGTTTTCCTTCTGTCATTTGTACACGATGTACAGGTTTCTTTTGTCTTGCCATAATAAAAGGCCCTCCTAATGATATTTATTGTATCATAGAAGAACCTTATAAACATTATTTTACAGAAAAAGTTTCATACTCTCATTATTTTTGACAGGATGATGAAACCATTATTTAAGCACCGACCATTTGGCCGGTGCTTTTGAAGTGCATTCAGAGCATTACTTTTGACAGGGATTTTTAGAAACAATAACTTTTGTCGGTCGATACAGTTTTTCACCGAAGAAGTAGCCTTTCTGTATTTCCTCGACAACTCTGTCTTCTTCCACCCGGTCTGTCTCTTCGATGTGTACTGCATCATGGATATGAGGATCAAATATTGCACCATTTGCTTCAATCGGCAAGACATTCAGCTGGTATAAATTCTGTGCCAAAGCTGTACGGAAATCCATCATAAGAAGCTTTTCATCCAGATAGGCCCAGCGATTTGTCGTTCGTTCCGAACTGACAATTCCATATTCAAGATTGTCTTTTACAGCCAGCAGCTTTTCAATCCATGTGCTGACCCGGATGTTTGTATCTCCGTCATGACAGTCTGCAAATACTTCTTGTGTCTGTCTGGCGATCATCTGGATTCCCTTTCCAATTGCAGAATCCTTCGTTGTGGGGTTCAGATTTTTTGCACCCAGGCAAAACTCTTTTCCGGCCTGAAGTACATTTGCGAGAAGCTGTTTCGGCACGAAAACGGTGTTTATCGGGAAAGGTTCCGGTTTTTCTTCTGTGAATTGACTCAAATCTATCTTTGCACGTTTCTCTCCTGATTGCAGTATCAGGGTAAAATCGCCGCATTCCATTCCAACCTCGATCCATGCTGAAAACTCGGCTTGCAGATCTTGTTTTCTGCAATTTGAAATTACACGAATTATAAATCCAACACAGGAATTTGTCCAATACCTGAGACAAAAAAACAGTCCAAAAAGTGCAACAAAAAAGTCAAATCAGAACATTTCCTTTCTTTGCGGGATATGCTAAACTTTTTCTATCATAAGAAAAAAGGATGTACGAACAGGGGTTTTTACGTACTGTCCGGAAAGAGGAATTTTGATGAAAAAACAGTATTTCTGCAATCCGTTAAATATGGATTACCGTTACCAGTTTATTCAGGATATGAGAAGCGGTGAGGACAAGATTTCCCGCGAGGCCGCCGATCCGTCGATGATTTTATTTCAGGGAAAGTATTATATTTTTGCGTCCATGACGTTGAGCGTCTGGGTTTCGGAGGATATGGTGCACTGGGAGAGCCACCGGCTGCCGGAGAGCCTGCCGCTGTATGACTATGCGCCGGATGTGCGCGTGGTCGGCGATTACGTGTATTTCAGCGCATCCCGTCGTGGCACGATCTGCGATTTTTACCGTACGAAAGATATCTTAAACGGTCCGTTTGAGCGCATTCCGGGAACTTTCGATTTCTGGGATCCGAACCTGTTTCTTGATGATGACGGAAAGCTCTATTTTTACTGGGGATGCAATAACGTGACTCCGATCTGGGGTGTGGAGCTTGACCCGGAGACAATGATTCCAAAGGCAGAGAGAAAAGAACTGATCTACGGTCAGCCGGAAAAAATCGGATACGAGCGCGTCGGAGAAAATCATTCCAAAATGCCGCTGAGTGAAGAAGAAGCCGTTGAAAAATTCAAAGAATTTCTGAAAGCACAGGGAAAAGATGCGGATCATCTGACGGAGGAGCAGATCGGGTTTGCCAAAATCATGTTCAGCCAGAGACCGTTCATCGAGGGCGCATGGATGACAAAGCACAATGGAATCTATTATCTCCAGTATGCCGGCCCGGGAACGGAATACAACGTTTACGGTGACGGTGTTTACGAGAGCGATTCCCCGCTTGGCCCGTTCCATCTGGCAAAGAACAATCCATATTCCTATAAACCGGGCGGATTCCTGCGCGGTGCAGGCCACGGTTCGACGATGGAAGACCGCTATGGAAACTGGTGGCATACCGCGACAATGCAGATCAGCAAAAACCACGATATGGAGCGTCGTGTTGGCATCTGGCGGGCAGGCTTTGACGAAGATGGTGTCCTGTTCTGCAATCAGCAGTTCGGCGACTGGCCGATGGCAGTGGAGCAGGCAAAAGAAGATCCATGGGCAAAACCGGAGTGGTATCTCTTAAGCTATCAGAAAGCAATGAGTGCATCGTCCTCTGAAGAAGGCAGAGAACCGTCGTTTGCGGCAGATGAAAATATCCAGACCTGGTGGCGCGCCACCGGAAATCAGCCGGGCGAGTGGATTTCGATGGATCTTGGTGAGGTAAAAGATGTCCGCGCCGTACAGATCAATTTTGCGGATGATAAAATCGATGTACCCCTGCCGGGCGAGCGTCAGGGCGAACGATATATCGACCCGAGTCAGCATAAAACAAGATGGCTGCTTGAGGCATCCGCCGATGGAACAAACTATTTTGCCCTGGCAGACAAATCAGACGCAGAAACTAATCTGCCACACGATTTCGTTGTAAAAGAAGAGGGTGTACAGATCCGCTATCTGAAACTTACTGTTTTTGAAGTACCGTACAATCAGAATCCATGCATCTCCGGCTTTCGTGTCTTCGGACTCGGCAACGGCGAAAAACCATTCGCACCGCAGTATCAGGCAGAACGAACCGGAACCATGGATATGCGCATCACCATTGAGCCGCAGACAGACGCCGTCGGATACAACGTCCTCTGGGGTTTTGCTCCGGACAAGCTGTATCACAGCTGCATGACCTTTATGCCGGAGCAGAATATTGGCGCGCTGGTCGAAGGCGAAACGGTATATGTGAGAGTCGATGCGTTTAATGAAAATGGAATTACGGAAGGAACCGTAAGGCCGCTTGTATGATACAATTATATTGAAAAAGCAGAAAAACAGCTCAGGTGCTCTTTGGAGAAATGAACATTAGAAATAAACAGATCAAACATAAGGAGTAATCATGGAAATAGATAAATTGCAGCAATTGCTTTCAGAAATGTCTTTGCAGGAAAAAATAGGACAGATGGTACAGCTTACCGGTGTATATTTTGACAAAGAGGCAGTGCTTACCGGTGTTGTTGGCGAACAGTTACCACCGGAATGGATCATTCAATATGCCGGTTCAGTGCTAGGAGTGATCGGTAAAGATAAAATTTATGATATCCAGAGCAGATATATGGAACAGCATCCCCATCATATCCCGCTTCTCTTTATGGCAGATGTTATCCATGGATGTCGGACGATTTTTCCGATTCCGTTGGGGCAGGCGTGTTCATTTCATCCGGAACTGGTGTCTGAGGCGGCTTCTATAGCTGCCTCGGAGGCATCTTCAGAAGGGCTCAGAGCAACATTTTCTCCTATGATTGATGTTTCAAGAGATCCCAGATGGGGAAGGATGATGGAATCCTTTGGAGAAGATCCATATGTAAATGGGATCATGGGAAAAGCAATGGTAGATGGCTATCAGCAGAAAGATGATGCCGGAATAGCGGCATGCCTGAAGCATTTTGCGGGTTATGGAGCAGTGAATGCAGGCCGGGAATATAATGATGTTGAAATATCCCAGCGAACATTTCTGGAACAGTATGTAAAACCTTTCCGCATGGCGTTGAAGGCAAAACCTGCTATGGTTATGACCGCTTTTAATGCCATAGACCGAAAACCGATCAGTGGGAATAAGGAACTTCTCAGAGACCTTCTGCGGGATAAAGAAGGATTTGATGGTACAGTGATCTCAGACTGGGGTTCCATCGGACAGCTGGAAGAACAGGGTGTGGCAGCCGATATGGATGAAGCGGCGATTCAGGCCATAGAAGCCGGAGTGGATATAGATATGATGAGTCCTGCTTATATGTTCCGACTGGAGGAACTGGTGAAGAACGGACAGATTCCGGAATCATTTATCGACGAAAGTGCATTCCGGGTCCTGATGATGAAAAATCAGCTTGGGCTTTTTGAAAATCCGTTTGCCGGTCTTGGAAAGAGTGGAAAACTTACTCTGCATAACCGGGAAAAAGCATATCAGCTGGCTGGCGAAAGCTGTGTCCTTTTGAAAAATGAAAAGCTGCTGCCATTAAGCATGAAGAAGAAAGTTATCTGGGCAGGTCCTTATACAGCGTCAAGAGAATTCTTAAGCCGCTGGTCAATTTTTGGAGAACATGAGGCAGTTGAAACAATAGAAGATATTTTACAAAAAAAGCAGATAGAAGCAGAATGTATTACAGGATGCAATATTCTTTCTGATGAAGAGTGTAAGGTATGGCAGGTGGAACAGGAAGTGTCTGACAAGCCAAGGGATGAGCAGTGGCTGGAAACGATAACCCATGAAGATACGGTTGTATGTGTACTTGGGGAACATGAGTCCCAGTCAGGAGAGGCTGCCAGCAGGGCATTCCTGACTTTGCCGGAAGAACAGCAGGTGTTATTTGAAAAAATAGCAGAACGTACAAGTAATATTGTGACTGTGGTAATTACAGGAAGACCATTGGACCTGCGGAGGATATCAGAAAGATCCAAGGCTGTCATTATGGCATGGAGACCCGGCACTATGGGAGCTGAAGCAATCATAGATCTTGTGTATGGCAGAATAAACCCTTCCGGCAAATTAGCTGTGAGTATCCCATGGTGTGTGGGACAGGTGCCCATAAGCTACTGGGATGTAAAAACCGGACATATACTTACAGAAGATAATTCAGAAAATCGTTTCACCAGCAGATATATGGATATCCCAAATACGCCGTTATATCCATTTGGCTATGGATTGTCCTATACAGAGTTTGATATTTCGGACATTGATGTGCAGACAGGACAGGATAAAAAAGTACATATACATTGTAATGTGTGCAATACAGGGAATGTTGCGGGAGCAGAAGTAGTCCAGTGTTATTATGAAACATTATATGCATCTGTAGTACGTCCAAAGAAAGAACTTGTCCGTTTCCGAAAGGTTTTCCTGGAGCCGGGGGAAAAGAAGGATGTAGATTTCTTGATTGACCAGGAAGAATTTTCATATTATGGGAAAAACATGGAAACCGTCAGCAGCGGAATGAAACTGCGTATCAGTATTGGAAACAGTAGTGACCACCTTGTTTCTGAGAACATTATACGAGCATAGGAGGGAAAAGAGACATGAAGGATTTTGAAAATGATTTGATTTATTATCCTAATCCGGACCCGGTCAAGGAACCGAGATTTATTTTAAATTCTGTAGATGAATTGGAAAAATCAGCAAAATACAGTGTTACCTGCAATGGAACAGAGCGAGTGGTATACCATACAGATTCGTTTGACTATGTTGTAGTAGTAGATAACGAAGCGTATGATCTGGAGATTTCAATCCATGCATCATATGAAAAACTTGAAATCCGTCCGTCCAGCTTTGGCATAGTTCCTTCTGTAAAAGGAGAAACAGTCCATATCCATCTTGATGAGCCGAGAAAGTTTACTGTAGAGACAGATGGTGGTCTTCATGATGCATTGTTTGTACTTTGCTCGCACAGGATTGAGAAACCGGCAGATACCACCATCTGCTTTGAAAAGGACAAGGTATATAATGTAGGAGTTCTTACCTTAAAGTCCAATGATACGGTTTATATTGAGGAAGGTGCTGTTGTATCAGGGTGTGTATATGCAGACCATTGTGACAATATTTCCATTGTAGGAAACGGAATTATCAACGGAGCCTGCTGGCATCTGCCGGACAGTAATGCACACCGTTTCTTTATCTATACCAAGTGGTGTAATAATGTACTCTTAAAAGGCTTTACGGCTGTAGACGGACCTTCCTGGCATGTAGTTCCTGCGGCGTGTGACCATGTTGTGATTGATAATATGAATATTTACTGATGTGCGATAAAGAAGTAATAGAAGTGTAAAAAATTTTGCCGTTCC
>NZ_QUKM01000015.1:0-81868 GCF_003481245.1 Blautia sp. TF10-30 | reverse complement strand
TATCTGTGCAAAATCTAAGTAACAGGCGTATCCGCCGATATTTGGTCTGCCGCCTAAAGCGGCCGGAAGCACGTGACTTTAGTCATGTGAGGTTCACTATCAAAAAACTGGAAGGAAAAAGGGTTCTTTTGGTAGAAGATAATGACTTGAATGCAGAAATTGCAACGGAACTTTTGACGGAAGAGGGAATCATGATAGAAAGAGCGGAGAACGGCGTTGCATGTATTGATATGTTTAACAAAGCAAAGCAAAATTACTACAGTCTGATTCTGATGGATATTCAGATGCCGATTATGAACGGATATGAAGCATCCAGGAGAATTCGAGAACTGAAAGACGGTAACAAATCGCAGATTCCAATTGTTGCAATGACAGCAAATGCGTTTGAAGAAGATAAGAAGATGGCTTTGGCAAGTGGCATGAATGATCATGTTGCAAAACCAATAGATATGAATGTATTATTGCCAACTATTATGAAATATATGTAAAGGAAGAAAGAAGGACACTGATTTTGTAGTCAGTGTTCTTCTTACATATCAGTCGACTAAAGAAAAACATTTTATCCAGTCCATTCTTTTTTGTCAGTTTTCTGCCGGCAAGTCAGAGAGCAGGACATTTCCGTTGACGGTACTTGCCTGAATGGTGAATGCAGAAATACCGGAGCGGGTGAATGTTTTTGTGTAGGATTCCGTTCTTCCATTGGAGACGAGGCGGATTTTTCCGGTTGTCGTGGATGCATGAATGGACGCATCGGCAAGGTCGTGCGGGAGATGGAGTTTCACGGAACCGTTGACGGATTTTGCTGTCAGGTACTCGGAACAGGTTCCCTCGAAGAGGACTTTGCCGTTGACACCGTTTAAAGCTGCGCGGGAGCAGTCGCCGGTGATTTCAAGTCTGCCGTTTGTGGCGGAAACATCGAGGCTGTCTGTGCGCAGACGGGTCAGGACGATCTTTCCGTTCGCAGCCTGTATGCGGCAGCTGGATGCGGAAAGGGAATCGCCGGTGATTTTGCCGTTTGTGGCGGAAATTTCGAGCGTAGTAAGGGAGAGGGTATCAAGCCCGGTCGCGCCGTTCAAAGAGCGGAGCGTCAGCTTCTGTACGGTGGACGGCACCTGGAAGGAGAACACCTCTTTCTGGTGATTATTGCAGAAAAGATGTTTCCAGAATACGGAAGGGATGAGCTTTTTCTCTCGCAGACAGAACGTATTGCCCTCAATGCCTGCTTCGAAGCGGTCCGGATCGAAGTCGCCGGAAAAGTCAAACTCAACCGAAGCGGAAGTGCCCGGAGCAAAGTCGGCAGAAGCGTTCCGCAGGGAGATTTCCATAGCGGTGATGGCAGTGGAAGGGGCGTACGGGTAGTTCGGATGTGTTTCTTCAGAATTGGAGTGGGTTTTCTCCTGTGGCAGCACGTTTGCAACAGGCTGCTCCGTTGTGGCATATTCCTGACGGAAAAATTCGAGGACATCGTCGACATTGCCGAGTTCCGCACAGATTTCCTCATCGGAGAGACCCTGGCTGCGGGCGTCGGCGAAATGGGATTCGAAATCGTTTAAAATTTCCTCTGCGGCGGCAGAATCAAAGGATGCAAGGCCCTGTTTCAATGCATTCATATAAGTTTCATACGTTGTATTCATCATGATTTTCCTTTCTATCGTCAGATCGTTTCATCTGAAATCAGTCGGTTGATCTGCTGGGTGAAATCCAGCCATTCCTGTTTTTTCTCCTGCTGATAAGCTGTTCCTGCTTCAGTCAGATGGTAATATTTCCGGGCAGGGCCGGATGCGGATTCCTGTAGATACGTTTCCACGTAACCGGCTTCCTTGAGTCGTTTTAAAATCATATAGAGCGTTCCTGCGGCGATGGACATTTCGCGGGAAATAGCGTCTGTCAGCTCATAGCCGTATTTGTCCTCTTTTGTCAGCTGGGAGAGGACACAGAGCTCTAGGACGCCCTTTTTGAGTTGTGGATTCATATGAACACCTCCTTGTTGAGTAGATCATAACACAGACTATATCATAATGCAATATAGTAAACCAAATTTTTATCCTGCCATGTGTTCGATTTTGTACATGGAAATGACTTGAAAAGAACCGCGGATTTCCGTATAATCAAGCAGAACCCTGAAATTTGACCGGAAAATACAGAAAAATAGAAAGATAGTAAGTTGGAAAGAAGAGGAAAAAATATGAGTGAAATGAATCAGAATAACAATGGCCCGGTAAAGGGCGCGATCCATTCGATCGAGAGCTTCGGATCCGTCGACGGACCTGGCGTACGCTACGTGATTTTCGTGAAGGGCTGCAACATGCGCTGCCAGTTCTGCCACAACCCGGATACCTGGACGATGAAAGATGCCGACTGGCAGACCGCAGATGAGGTGCTGAAAAAGGCGCTCCGCTACAAAAATTACTGGGGCGAAAAGGGCGGCATTACTGTAAGCGGCGGAGAACCGCTGCTGCAGATCGACTTCCTGATCGAGCTGTTCCGCAAGGCAAAAAAGAACGGCGTTCACACAACGCTGGATACCAGTGGAAATCCGTTCACAAGAGAGGAGCCGTATTTCAGCAAATTTAATGAGCTGATGAAATACACCGACCTGTTGCTGCTCGATATCAAGTTGATTGACGACAAGGCGCACAGAGAGCTGACCGGCTGCACCAACGAGAACATCCTCGACCTGGCGCGCTACCTTGACGAGATCGGCAAACCAGTCTGGATCCGCCACGTCCTCGTCCCGGAACGCAGCGACTACGATGAATACCTGATTCGCCTCGATGAGTTTTTACACAGCCTGCACAACGTACAGCGCGTAGAGGTTCTCCCATACCACACCCTCGGCGTATTCAAATGGGAAACCTTAGGAATCCCATACAAACTCGAAGGCATCAATCCGCCGACCAAAGAGCGCGTGGAAAACGCCAATAAACTGCTGCATACGGCGGAATATACGGGATATCTGAAATAAAAAGCAGAACAACAAGAAAAAAATGTGAAAAAGTAACAATTTTTATAAAAACTTTATAGTATTTCTGTTCAAAAACCAGAAGAAAAGGAGTATAATTTCTGTTATGGACGAGAGCATGGTTACAATGTGACGGACATGACAGGGACGACAGCAAAAACACTACGAACCTTTTTGATTCGCCGCGGCAGTTGCTGCATCCACCAAAAATAAGAGCAAAAAGAAAGAAGGATTTACAATGTTTGGTTCAAAAGAGGCATCGGAAGACAAGCTGAAAAAAATGGTGGAAAAAGGAAAATGGGACAAATTAAGAAAACAGTATCTGGATTCGGACAAGACAACGCAGGTAGCGCTTGCAAAAGCCTGTGCAGCTTCGAGAAATGATGGTTCTGTTAATATTCTGACTTCTCTTCTGGAAGTAGACGATGTAGACGTAAAAACCGCGGCCGTTACGAGCCTTGGTGAGGTTGGAGACGATCACGTAACAGCACTGATCCGTCAGCTGGCCGTCAAGACACCGGCAGATCAGACGGAGCTGAAAGCAGCGATCACAAAAGCGCTGGAGAAGATTGTCGAAAGAGCATAAGAGCAGGATCAGTGAAAAAAAGGAAAGGCGAAGAAGTTTCTGTAAAAAGAAGCTCCTTCGTTTTTTTGTTGCAAGGCATATCAGAATCTGCTCCAGCGGATTGTTTTTGCCCGAACAGAAATCTTACAAAATCGTAATAATAATGCAGTTGTATCTATCCCGCAAAAAATGCTATAGTGAAAATAACACAGACACAAAAGCAGAACGCGGAGCGAAAAGCATCCGCAGAAAAAAGGGAGGAAACAAGATGGAATTTGTATTCGAACATGCAACCATGATTGCCGTGATCGCCGTTGTGGTGATCATTCTTGCCATTCTGGCGAGCGGTTATGTGAAGGCGCCGCCGGATACCGCATTTATTATTTCCGGTTTCAAAAAAGGCCAGCGGATCCTGATCGGTAAAGCCGGCATCAAGCTCCCATTCTTTGAGCGGCTGGACAAGCTGAGTCTGAAGCTGGTAGCGATTGATGTGAAGACGAGCGACGCCGTGCCGACCGCTGACTACATCAATATTCAGGTGGATGCAGCCGTCAACATCAAAGTCGGGGACGAACCGCAGAAGCTCCAGAAAGCATCCCAGAACTTCCTGAACCGCGACAGCGAATATATTGCCAAGGTTGCAAGAGAAGTCCTTGAAGGAAACATGCGTGAGATCGTTGGAAAGATGCGTCTGGAAGAGATGGTTTCCGACCGCCAGAAGTTTGCGGAGCTGGTCAAAGAAAATGCAGAACCGGACCTGGCTGCGATGGGACTTGACATCATCAGCTTCAACGTACAGAATTTCGTTGATTCCAATCAGGTCATTGAAAACCTCGGTATCGACAATATCGTAAAAATCAAGAAATCTGCGGCGATCGCCCGTGCCAATTCCGAGAAAGAAATCAAAATTGCCCAGGCGCGTGCAAATAAAGAGGCGAACGATGAGCGCGTTCTTGCCGAGACTGAGATCGCAAAGAAAAACAACGATCTGGCAATCAAGTCGGCAGAGCTGAAAAAAGAGTCCGATATCAAAAAGGCAGAGGCAGATGCAGCGTACAAGATTCAGGAAGAGCAGCAGAGAAAAGAGCTGGAAATCACTTCCGCGAATGCGAACATCGCCCGTCAGGAGCGCGAGGTTGAGCTCCGTGCCAGAGAAGTAGAAGTAACCGAGAAATCCCTCGAGGCAGAAGTCAAGAAGAAAGCCGAGGCCGAGCGTTACGCAAAACAGCAGCAGGCAGAGGCAGATTTGTACCGCCGTCAGAAAGACGCAGAGGCAGACCAGTTCGAAAAAATCCGCGAGGCGGAGGCAAAGAAAGCCCAGGCAGAAGCCCAGCGCTATGCGATGGAGCAGGAAGCACTCGGTATCAAGGCAAAAGGTGAGGCGGAAGCCGCATCCATCCGTGCCCAGGCACTTGCAGAGGCCGAAGGTATGGAGAAGAAAGCTGAGGCTTACCAGCGCTACAACAAAGCCGCAATGGCAGAGATGATGATCAAGGTTCTGCCAGAGATCGCCGGAAAGATCGCAGAGCCGCTCAGCCAGATCGACAAGATTACGATCATCGGCGGCGGAAGCGAAGACAACGGCATCGGCTCCGTAGCGGGCAATGTGCCGGTGGTGATGGCAAAGCTGTTTGAGTCGATGAAAGAGGCGACCGGTGTCGATCTCTCCGAAATCATGAGAGCCGATACATACGATGCAAAAGTAAACCGCAACATTCAGATCTCCAGCCCGGAAGAGCTCAAAGAGTATCTGAAAGCAGAAGCCGGAAAGGCAGCAGCGGATGCAGAAAGCCCGGAAAAAGCGGAAGCATCCGAACCGGTGCAGAAAGACGGCAGCGAGCAGTAAATCCAGAACGGATCATAAAAACAGAAAAAGAGGCAGGGATCCAGAAAAATTTCTTGAGGATCCTGCCTCTTTTGACGTATAGATCGGAAAAAGTTATTCGGCGCCTTTTTCCAGCATGCTCATGAACTCTTTTGCCGCCTGCGGGATCGGCAGATGGGAGCTGTGGGCAACGACAAGCTGGCGCGGCGGAAGCTCCTCCACGAGGTCGAGCTGGAAGGCCGCCGTCTCTTTTACAAGGCAGTAGTCCGGCACAAACGCGATGCCAAGGCCGATACTCGCCAGGTCGATCAGAAGATCGTTGCTGCCAAGCTCAATTTCCGGCACGAGGTCGAGCTGGAACCGCTGAAACTGGCTGTGCAGGAACTCACTCGTCGTACTCTTGCGGTCGAGCATCAGAATCGGGTACTGCAGCAGCTCTTTTAAGTGAACCGGCCTGTTTTCCAGTTCCGGGTAATATTCGCCGTTCGCGATGAAGATATCGTGGAACGAATGAATCGGAATCGTGTGAAGACGGCTGGAAAGATGCGAGTTTGGATAATTGGTCACGATGAAATCCACCTGGCCGGATTCCAGCAGATCGACACACTGGGTCGAAGTCTGGTTTGTCACCTTGATGTGGACATTCGGAAAGGAGCGGTGGAAACGGTTCAGGTACGGAACAAGGAAATAGCGGCAGATTGTGTCGCTCGCGCCGATGCGGAGCTGGCCGCCGCCAAGCGTTCCCGCTTCCATAATCTGTGCTTCACCGCGCGCAATCAGGTTGATCGCAGGCTCTACGTGGCGCAGCAGCGTTTCTCCCTCCGGCGTTAACTGCACGCGCTTTGTACTGCGGATAAAGAGCGTGATTCCAAGCTTTTTCTCCAGAACCTTGATCGACTGGCTGACCGCCGACTGCGAGATAAAAAGCAGCTTGGAGGCCTCGGAAAAACTGAGTGTGGTGGCAACGTAATAGAAAACCTTATATAACTCGTAATTAATATCCAAAATAAGCACCTCTTATAAAATATGATATCTTCACTCTAGCACACTTCCCCGAAAGAATGCAAGAAAAAATCTGCCGGAACCGTGAACTTTTTCTCCTCTTTTTCGAGTAAGAGAAAATTCACGGTTCCGGCAGATAAGAAAGGGGAATCAGCCAAGCACTTTGGCAATGGCGCCGTCCGGCGTGCGGATCTGGCGCGTTGCAGAGTATCCGTCGAGTTTCGGCATCTGAATATCCATCAGCACCAGATCGAACTGATCCGGCGCTGCGGTGCGGAGCGTCTCAACGGCAACATCGCCGTCGTCTGCAAGGCTGACGGAAAATCCGGCGTTCGAAAGGAGCTCCATCGCGATTTCCTGTACCATATGGCTGACGTTGATCGCCATGCCAAGTCCCGTACCCTGAATGCCGCTGACCGTAGAAGTCTCCTCGCGTGTAAACGATTCAAAGAGGTGCTCCTGGAATTCCCGGCTTATGCCGATGCCGTTGTCGCGGACGTGGAATTCGTAGAGCGCATACCCTTTTTTATAGTACGGTTTCTGAATAATACGGACAATGATGGTGCTGCCGTTCTGTGTGAATTTCGTGGCATTGCTCAGCAGATTCAGCAGAATCTGGTTCAGGCGGAAAAAGGTGCTGGCCGGAGGTGGAAATCTTGTTCAGGTATTCCTGCACCTGGTCCGGCTGATTGACGTGGGCGGCAGCCAGAGCGGTAAAGCCGATGATCGCATTCATCCGAAAAAACAGATTTTGTTCCGGAATGAAAATGGGAAACAAAAGTTACTTTACATATAAAAGAGCAGAACAGGAAGAAATTTTGAAAAAAATTGAAGAAAATTACAAATTATTGTGGAATATGTGGAAAAAATATGGTAGGATGGGGGAGAAGAGAAAAGTGGTTTCAAAATGTTACTTAACGTTCAGTGAAAGTTCTATGGTTACAAAGAAAACAAAAAACAAGAGGAGAAGGAAAATGAAATTTTTACCAAAACCAAAAGAGGTAAAACTCCTGACGGGGGAACATGCACTCTGCTATGACGGCAGAATTGTACTGGATGGCAGACTGCTGGGAAATGGGGATACGTATGCGAAAGTGCTGCAGAAGGGAATCAAAAAGGAAACCGGAATGCAGTACGATATCGGATACGGCGTTCCGGGAAGAAAAGAGACCGGCGCGATTGTGCTGGAACTGGATGAGACAAGGAAAAGCCAGCAGTATGTGCTGCAGGTGACAGAGGAGGAAATCCGCATCCAGGGCGGAGACGGAGCCGGCGTGCTCTACGGTGTGCAGACGCTGTGCCAGATGATGCACGAATACGGTGCACTGCTTCCTGCCGTGCGGATCGAGGATGAGCCGGATCTGCCGGTGCGCGGCTATTATCTCGATGAGACGAGAGGCCGTGTGCTGACACTTTCCTATTTAAAACAGGTGGCAGACCGCATGGCGTACTACAAGCTGAACCAGCTGCAGCTCTATGTGGAGCACACGTATCTGTTCTCCGGACTTTCCGAGATGTGGCGCGATGAGACGCCGCTTACGGCAGAGGAAATCCGCGAGCTGGATGCGTACTGCGCAAAGCTTCATATCGAATTGGTGCCGTCGATCGCAACGTTCGGCCATCTGTACATGCTGCTCTCCACAAAGAGCTATGGCGACCTCTGTGAATTCCCAGACAGCTGGAAAGAGCCGTTTTCCTTCTGGGACCGGATGCAGCATCACACGGTGGATGTCTCCGGCGGCAGAGCGATCGAGCTGATCAAGGCCATGATCGAGGAGTACATGGCGCTTTTTGCCACGGATAAATTCAACATCTGCGCGGACGAAACGTTCGACCTTGGAAAAGGAAAATCGAAACCGCTGGCAGACGAGAAAGGCGTTCACCGCCTGTATATCGACTATGTAAAAGAGCTCTGCGAGTTTCTCGTGGCAAAAGGCAAAAAGCCGATGTTCTGGGGCGATATCATCTGCGCACAGCCGGAGCTGATCAAAGAGCTGCCAGAGGAAACCGTCTGCCTGACCTGGGGCTATGCAGCCGAGCAGAGAGAGCATGAGGCAAAAGTGATGGCGGAAGCTGGTGCAAGACAGTATCTCTGTCCTGGGGTCGGCGGCTGGAACCAGTGGATGAACCTGGTGGAGAACAGCTACAAAAATATCGCACGGATGTGCGGCTATGCGAGAAAATACCATGCGGAAGGTGTTCTGAACACAGACTGGGGTGACTGCGGCCACATCAATCAGCCGGACTTTTCCCTTCCTGGCATGATCTATGGAGCCGTCTTCTCCTGGGGAGACGATACCGACAGCTTTGAGGAGCTGAATGAACAGATTTCCCGTCTGGCCTACGGCGACCGGAGCGGAAAATTCGTTTCCTATATGGCAAAAACGGCAGAATGCTCCATCTTTGACTGGTGGGATGCCAACGTCGTTTACGAGGAAAAAGTGCTCGGTCATCCGAACAACCGGAATGCGCTGTTTGACGCGAGAATCCAGGATGAGGCGAAGCGTGCAGCTGCAAAGGAAACAATTGCGGCTCTGAAAAAAGAACTGAAAAAGACAGCCGGTGCTCTGGAAGAATCCTGCCGTCCAATGGTTCCGGTGCTGGAACTCACGATGGAAGCGATTGACATCTGGAATGAGACGGGCGCGAGAATGTGTGACATTGAGCTTGGAAAAGAAAAGGATGAGACAGCCTGCGCGGCACTTGCGGGACGGCTGGAAACCTGGTTTATGAAGTATAAAGCGTCCTGGAGAAGCATCAGCAAAGAAGGCGATCTGCACCACATTTCAGAGATTGTATTCTGGTATGCCGACATTCTGCGGGGAAGAAAACCGTACGAAAAATAGAAAAAATCCATTTGTGAACAAAGATGAACACAAATAGAAAATAAATGAACGATAAAAAGTAACAAAGAAAACGAAAATTTACATAAAAGTGAACAAAAACACTTGACTTTTGCGCAGAAATGGACGAAGATAGAAGTATCGGATCGAAAGATCAAAAATGTCCGTATGGCGTGACAAGAGAGAAAGAAAAAAATAATTTTCACAGAGGGAAACAATCATGAGTAAAATCATCGGAAACAATCTGCCGGATATGCCTTGGCAGGAAAAACCAGCAGGAGAGCACATGCCGGTATGGCGCTATGATCAGAACCCGATCATCGGCCGTTACGAGCAGAAACGTTCCAACAGTATCTTCAACAGCGCAGTCGTACCGTTCGAGGACGGATACGTAGGTGTATTCCGCTGCGACAGCCGTTCCATCAGCATGGACATCTTCGTTGGAAGAAGTAAAGACGGTATCCACTGGGAGATCGAGGATGAACCGATCAAATTTGAGGGCGCTGACGAGGAGATTCTGACAAGAGAGTACCGTTATGACCCGCGTGTCTGCAAAATCGACGACAAATACTATGTAACCTGGTGCAACGGCTATCACGGCCCGACCATCGGTGTTGCTTACACCTATGACTTCAAGAAATTCGTTCAGCTTGAGAACGCATTCCTTCCATTCAACCGTAACGGCGTGCTGTTCCCGAGAAAGATCAACGGCTACTACATGATGATGAGCCGTCCAAGCGACAACGGCCATACACCGTTCGGCGATATCTTTGTCAGCCAGAGTAAAGATATGGAATTCTGGGGAAGACACCGTCACATGATGAGCCCGGTCCGCGGCGATGAGTCTGCATGGCAGTGCACCAAGATCGGTGCCGGCCCGGTTCCGATCGAAACAGATGAGGGATGGCTGCTGATCTACCACGGCGTTATCACAACCTGCAACGGATACGTATATCGTATGGGATGCGCACTGCTTGATATCGACGAGCCGTGGAAAGTAAAATACAGAACGAAAGACTATATTATGGCTCCGATCACCCAGTACGAGTGCATGGGTGATGTTCCGAACGTAGTATTCCCGTGCGCAACCTTAAGCGATGCAGCAACCGGAAGAATCACTATCTACTACGGATGCGCAGATACTGTAACCGGTATGGCATTCACAACCGTAGATGAGCTGCTGAACTATGTGAAAGAGAATAGCCTTTGATTTATAAGATAACTTAAAAAGCGACAAGTCCGCCGGGCTTACGGGTGAAAGAAGCCTGCAGGTCCGGCGGACTTTCTTTTTAAAAATGACCCCATGGACAGCATAAGGAGGCACTATGAAATTTGTAAAAGAGCGTGTGAACGTAATCTGCCAGGAACTGGCAAGACTTTCGATTTCACAGAAAATTAAAATCACCGATATGCAGGTGAAAAATGGATGCTATATCACACCGGCAGAGGCCGATGCATCAAAAGAGCCGTGGACATCGTTTGATACGGTCAATGACCGCTGGTACGGACCGGACAAACATTACTGGTTCCGCACCACCATCACCATTCCGGAGAGCTTCGATGGAAAAAATCTCTGGATGAGAGTCCATGCAGGACTGGACGAATGGGATGACGGAAGAAACCCGCAGTTCCTGCTGTTTGCAAACGGCGAAGTGATCCAGGGTATGGATATCAACCACCGCGAAGTACTTGTAAGAGAAAATGCAAAGGCCGGTGAAAAAATCCAGCTCGACCTGCAGTCCTACACCGGAACGCTGCACAGCGAGTTCCGTCTGCTGGCAGACCTTGAGGAGCATGATGCGAAAATCGAGGAGATCTATTACGACCTCATCGTTCCGATGCAGGGCCTGAACCGTATGGACGAGGATAATAAAACGCGTCTGGATCTCGAAACCGCACTGACCAACACGATCAATCTGCTGGACCTGCGCAAGCCGTACAGTAAAGAGTTCTACGCTTCCATCGAAGAGGCAGAAAAATGCATCCAGGAAGAGATCTATGAAAAAATGGGCGGCTGGGACGAAGTTGTGGCAACGTGCATCGGCCACACACACATCGATGTAGCATGGCTGTGGACCATCGACCAGGTGCGTCAGAAATCCTGCAGAAGCTTTGCAACCGTATTAAAACTGATGGATGAGTATCCAAACTATCATTTCATGTCAAGCCAGCCGAAGCTCTACAGCTTTGTAAAGGAAAGACACCCGGAAGTATACGAGAAAATCCGCCAGAGAGTCAAAGAAGGACGCTGGGAGCCGGAAGGCGGCATGTGGGTTGAGGCAGACTGCAACCTGACATCAGGAGAGTCCCTTGTGCGTCAGTTCCTGTTCGGAAAACGCTTCTTCAAAGAGGAGTTCGGTGTAGACAACAAAATTCTGTGGCTGCCGGACGTGTTCGGATACAGCGCTGCCATGCCGCAGATTCTGAAAAAATGCGGAATTGATTACTTCATGACGACAAAGCTGGCATGGAACGAGTTTAACAAAGTGCCGTACGATACCATGAACTGGGAAGGAATCGACGGAAGCAAAGTTTTCACGCATATGATCACAACGCTCGGCGTCGGCCAGCCGGAGACCAGCTTCTTTACGACATACAACGGCATGCTGCATCCGGATGCAATCATGGGCGGCTGGGACCGCTATCAGAATAAGGATATCAACAACGATATTCTGATCAGTTATGGCTACGGGGACGGCGGCGGCGGCCCGACCAGAACGATGCTTGAGACATCCAAACGAATGGAAAAAGGCATCAAGGGCGTGCCGAAAGTACGCCAGGCATTTGCGAGAACGTATTTCGACGAACTGCATGAGAAAGTAAAAGACAGCAAACGCCTCCCAACCTGGATCGGAGAGCTGTATTTCGAGTTCCACCGGGGAACGTATACTTCGATGGCACGCAACAAACGCGGAAACCGTAAGAGCGAGTATGCGATGATGGAATTAGAGCTTCTGTCCGTTCTGGCAGAAAAGGCCGGAAAAGCATATCCGACCGAAGAACTGAACCGCATGTGGGAGATGATCCTGACAAATCAGTTCCACGATATTCTGCCGGGTTCCTCCATCCATGAGGTATATGAGCAGACGAAGAAAGAGTATGCGGAAATTGCAGAAACATCTGCAAAACTGATCGGTGAGCGTCTGGATGCACTCTGTGCGAAGAAGGACGAGAGTGTGACCGTATGGAATACGCTGGGCCATAGAAGAAACGATATCGTAGAGCTGGGCACAAACAGCGCTGAGGCACTGACCGATGGAACGAACGTGTATCCGGTACAGCAGACGAAAGACGGAGCGGTTATTTACGCAGAAAATCTGCCGTCCAAGGGATATCAGGTACTGCGCCCGGTAAGCGGATCCGTTGTGAAAACACCGTTTGCCATAGCAGAAGCAGGAGAGGGATATACCCTTGAGACACCGTTTTACACCATTGCAATCGATGCAAACGGCGAATTTACTTCCCTGTTTGACAAAGAAAATGACCGTGAAGTACTTCAGATCGGAAAAACAGGAAATGAACTGCGGATCTATGAGGATAAACCGCTGCAGTACAGCGCATGGAATCTGGACATCTTCCATACCGAGAAATCCTGGAAGGTAGAGGGCGTGCGCCGCATGGAGTGGACAGAAAACGGTCCGGTCCGTGCAACCCTGGAGATCGAGCGCGAAGTGATGGATACCGTCATCCGCCAGCAGATCCACTTCTACGCAAAAGACCGCAGAATTGATTTCGAAACCTACGTTGACTGGAAATTTGCTGAGCATGTGCTCAAAGTACACTTCCCGGTTGACGTTCACAGCGATGAGGCAACGTACGATATCCAGTTTGGTAACGTGACAAGAAAACTGCACACCAACACAAGCTGGGATCAGGCAAAATTCGAGGTATGTGGCCACAAATGGGCCGATCTTTCCGAGGGAAGCTACGGTGTCAGCCTGATGAACGACTGCAAGTACGGCTATTCCATGAAGGATCGCGTGATGACACAGACCCTGATTAAATCCGGAACTGAGCCGAATCTGACGGCAGACCAGGAGGAGCATTCCTTTACGTACTCCTTGTATCCGCATGCAGGAACGTGGCGTGAGGCAGGTACGGTACAGGAAGCGCTGAATCTGAATGTGCCGGCAAAAGCTGTTTTTGGTGCGGCAGAAAAAGACCGCATGGAGTTCCTGTCTGCAGACAAACGCAACGTAGTGCTTGAGACCGTGAAGAAAGCAGAGGACGGAGACGGCATGATTGTGCGTCTGTACGAGGTGGAGAATGCGAGAACGAAAGTGACACTGCACTGCGCAGAATCCATTCTTTCTGCAGAGGAGACCAATCTGCTGGAGCAGCCGGCAGATGGCGCAATCGATGTGAAGGAGAACGAGATTTCGCTTACGATCAAACCGTACGAGATCCGTACGATCCGCATCCGCACAGAGAAATAACGTACAGAAACATAAAAAAGACACCGTATCCGAAAAACGGAAATACGGTGTCTTTTCAAAAAGCAAAATCAAAAAACGGATGCATCAGTCGCCGGTGGAAGCGCGGTACAGAACTTTGGATTCCAGATACGTGACTTCATGCGGCGTGTGCGGATATTTGATCCGGTAAAGAATCTGAAGCGCCAGGCGGGAGCCGAGCTCCTCATTGAAGACCTGAACGGTAGTCAGATTTTCTGCCAGAAGATCCTCGATATTGTTGTCAAAGCCGGATACGGCAACGTCCTCCGGCACGCGCAGTCCCCGCTTTTCAAGAAGCTGCATCAGAATACAGGCAACGTAGTCGCTGGCGCAGACAAAAGCGTCCGGCATGCGGGAAAGGGAGGAAAGGAAAGAATCGATTTCCTCGCGGTAGGAGTCAATCCCAAGCGGTGTGGTCAGGCAAAGAGAAGGATTCGGTGTTTTTCCGGCATCCATCAGTGCCTGGCAGAAGCCCTCATAGCGTTCGCGGTTGGACTGTGCGTAGCCGATATCACCCATGAAGCCCGGAAGAGTGCATCCTTTCTCGAGAAGATGGGCGGTAATATTGCGGACGCTGTTCCGGCTCTCCATCAGGAGAAGATCGCCGTTCAGTTCATCCGGGGATACGAGGGAGGAAGTGTCCAGGAACACTTTGGGAATCTGTGTCTCTGCGAGCAGACGCAGAAGACGTTCGTTGTACACGTTCAGAACAATGATGCCGTGGACGCTTCCGTTTGTAAGTGTGGGCGGGAGAAAATACGTTTTATCCGCCGAAGTCGGAAGATACGTGTAAACGAGATTGACATTGTGTGTTGAAAATACTTTTGCAATCTGGTGGATGATGGTCATCCAGAAAAGTGAGGTTTCCGGTCTGCAGACGGCAACTGCAATGTTGACCGGCGTGGTCTCCTCCGCGCTGGAAGGATATTGAAAATCTTCCGGGATGGCATAGCCAAGCTCCTGGGCTTTGGCGATGACCTTGGTGCGCAGGGAATCGGAGACACCTTCGTGTCCGCTGAACACCTTCCAGACGGTGGTCCGGGAGATGCCCAGGGAATTTGCAATTTCCTGTAAAGTGACTTTTTTCATAGTTTCAACCGATCCTGTTACAAATTTTAACTACTAACCGATATTATACGCTTAAAGTGTAATTTTTTCAACCTTTCCGTTGGAATACAGAAGGAGGAGATGTGCACGATCGGCACTCGGACAGGAAATCAGGTACGTACGGCTGGTGGTTTCAATGGTATATCCAAGATCTTTTACAGATTTATTCCAGTCGTTCGGTGCATACGCATCCAGCGTTTTCTGCAGTTCATCGAGGCTGCTGCTGTAGGAGCCGGTTGTCTCAAACAGAATATTTTCTGCGTAATACAGCTTGCGGAGCTCCCATTTGCGATACTCGTCCTCCGGAATGGTGCTGTCGCATGGAGCATCCTCGCGGTCCTCGGAGAAGAAGACGAAAGCCCACAGCTCCGGATAATGAATATTGATGACGCCGGTCGGAGCCCATACCCAGTTGTCTTCCGGGAGAACATTTCCGTTTTCATCGGTGCGTTTTACGTAAGTGTTGTCCTTGACATCCACATTCCACTGCACACGGGAGAAGTTCATACGGTAAAATTCTCCGTTTTTCGGTGCGCGGCGCTCTTTCTGGTATTCGTAGAGAGCGGAGAACGGAATCACAACCTCAACACTCCAGCCTTTGTTTTCAGCGGAAGGATCGTTGATGGAACCGTCCACATGGACAGCGGTGCGAAGGCCGTGCATATCGTAGCCATTGAGGCCGCTGCCGCCGTCGCGGTACGGCTCTGCGAGAAACAGATCCCATACCGTGTTCAGAACGTTCATTTCAAATTCATAGTAATGGTACGTATCGGAATCCGGGTCAACGAAGATCTCGAAATCGTTGTCAAAGTAGATGACAGAATCGCGTTCTGTTAAATGACCCCAGATTTCATCGCCGGCAAGGTCGGCAGCAACGTAAAGATTTTCATCATCCCAGAGCATTTTTGCGCGGGTGACAAAACGCGGAAGCGGCATGTGGCTGCCCTGGATATCCAGAAATTCATCGGTATACGGTGCGTCCTCCCAGAATGGTTTGTTGATATTTCCGTCCAGATGGAACTCTTTTTTTGCGCGGTGGCAGGTATAAACTGGCGGTGCAAACGGGACAGCCGGAACCGGAATCGTGATGTTTTTGCTCATAAGTAAAAACCTCCCTTTGTAATTTGCAAAATTTAGTAGCGAAAGGTATCATAACACTAAAAGTAATAAATTTCAACATGAAAAATGAACAAAAATGAACGAAATATAACTTATTGTGGACAAAAGTAAAAAAATGAGATACAATAAAGCCGTTTCATAAGAGAATTTTGGGGGAAACAGATCAAAAATACACCGGCAGGAAGAAAACGGCCGGGCAGAAAGCATATAAGGAGGAAAATCAGATGGAAGCATATCAGAATACAGCCCTTTCACCGGAAGAGAGAGCAAAGGATCTTCTGGGAAGGATGACATTAAAGGAAAAAGTGGGACAGCTCAATCAGCGTCTGTACGGATTCCGGATCTATGAGCGGCAGGGAGAGGAATTTACCCTGACCGACGAATTCAAAGAAGAAGTAGAGCGCATGGGCGGACTGGGGGTTCTGTACGGCCTGTACCGTGCCGACCCGTGGGCAGATAAGGACGAGAAGACCGGAATCGTGCCGGAACTCTCCGCGAAAGCCTACAATATGGTACAGCACTACGTCATGGAACATTCCCGCCTCGGCATTCCGATGATGATGAGCAGCGAGTGCCCCCATGGCCATCAGGCACTCGGAGGAGGTCTGCTTCCGGTCAACCTGGCTGCCGGAGCAACGTTTGATCCGGCGCTTCTTTCGGAAGGCTACAAGGCATGCGGAAAGCAGTTAAAGAGCGGTCATGTGGAGCTGGCGCTGATGTCGGCACTTGATATGGCGCGTGATCCGAGATGGGGAAGAAGTGAAGAGTGCTACTCTGAGGACCCATGCCTTGCAGCCGCAATGGCAAAAGCAGCCGTGACCGGCATGCAGTCGACCGGCGTCGGCAGCGTGGCAAAACATTTCTGCGCCCAGGGCGAGACGACCGGAGGTGTGAATGCGAGTGCGGCGAGAATCGGGGAGCGTGAGCTGCGTGAAATCCATTTTCCGTCTGCAAAAGCGTGCTGCGAAGCCGGTGTGGAAGGAATCATGGCGGCGTATAACGAGATCGACGGCGTGTACTGCCACAGAAATGCATGGCTGCTTCGCGATGTACTGCGCGGTGAGATGGGCTTTGACGGCATTGTGATGGCAGACGGACTGGCTGTCGATTTCCTGAAAAACACAGAGGGGGATACGCTGCATGCAGCCGTTGCGGCAAGAAAGGCCGGTGTTGATGTGAGCCTGTGGGATGAAGCCTTTGGCCGTCTCGGTGAGGCGGTTGATCAGGGACTTCTGGAGGAGAGCCAGATCGATGAGGCGGTGCTCCGCGTTCTGAAACTGAAATTTGAAAAAGGTCTGTTCGAGCATCCTTATATGGAAGAAAACATGCTTTCCCCGGAAGAAGCCGGCATCCCGGAGGTATCTCTTGCACTGGCGCGGGAGTCTGCTGTGCTTCTGAAAAATGAAAAGACGGTGCTTCCGCTTGCAAAGAAATATAAAAAAGTAGCAGTGATCGGCTACCATGCGGCAGACCGTTACTGTATGCTCGGCGATTATACTCCGCCGGTGCCGGAAAGCGAGTGCGTCACGGTTCTGCAGGGCATGAAGCAGGAAGCACCGGATGGCGTGAAAGTCTCTTATGCGATGGGGTCCGGTTTTTCCGAGGCGGATGAGCATGAAAAAGCAAAAGCGATGGCACTTGCAGAAGAAAGCGATGTGATCGTGGCCGTTGTCGGCGGTTCCTCCTCACGGTTTGGAGGAGCTGTGTTCGATGCAAACGGAGCAGCCTCGAAGGGAACGGGCAGCCGTTCGATGGACTGCGGCGAGGGAATGGACACCGCGAAGGTTCACATTCCGGCCGCGCAGGAAGAACTGATTGCAGCACTTGCCCGCCTTGGCAAACCACTGGTAACGGTTGTAATTGCCGGAAGAGCATACTGTATCGAGAAGATCGAAAATGCTTCCGATGCCGTTTTATATGCATTCTACCCGGGACCGATGGGAGGCAGGGCAGTTGCTGAGCTTCTCTATGGAAGCAGCAATCCGTCCGGCCGTCTTCCGGTTTCTATGCCACGCCACGTGGGACAGATCCCGGTATGCTACAATTATCGGACTTCCGTTGCCCCGGCGTACTGTGATATGACAAGCCAGCCGCTGCATACCTTCGGAGAAGGAAGATCCTACACAACGTTTACCGGCAGTGATGTTTCCGTAACAAAAGAAGAAAATGGTATTTCTGTTTCCTTTACCGTGGAAAATACCGGAAATATGGCCGGAACTTCCGTTCCGTGCCTGTATGTGCGGAAACGTTCCGGCGGCGTTGTGGCAAGAATCAAAGAGCTGAAAGCCTTTACGAGAATTGCACTTGCACCGGGAGAGAAAAAAGAAGCTGTGTTCCATCTTACAAAAGAGGAGCTGAATTTTGTCCAGATTCCGGGAAAACCAGAGGTCATCTGCCATGAGTACGAGCTGATGCTTGAAGATGGAGCAGAGAAATGGTGGACTGGAAACGTGACGGAAATGTAAGAACGGACGAAAAAACATAAAAATATAATAAAAATGAACAAAGAAGGAAACTATATTACAAAATAAAGAAACATAGCTTCCTTCTTTTTGTTTGCAAAAAATGGATAAAAATATAAATGGATCGTATGCTCCGATGCCGTGAAACGAAAAACAAAGGGAAAAACAGGAGAATTTATGGGAAAAGTGCTTAAAAAGTATCGGTTTAAATTGCGTAAAAGTAACAAAATAATATTTGTGTTCAAAAATTAATTGACAAATAAGGAAACAAAATGTAAAATAAATTCATCAAAACAGTGTTGGATAAATCTTAAATAACAGATTTGATTGTGGCAGTTGCACAAAAAAGAAGCAGCATGCGAGGATGATGCGAAAGCAAAATGTTCAAAATGTTCACGGCAAGGGATGCTCCAATCAAGGAAAACACGAAACCTTTAAAAGGGAGGACAAGAGAGAAATGAAAGAGAAACCAACAAAAGCAAAGAAAAAAGGCCGCACCATCCGCGCCTTTAAGAGAGACATCTCGCTTTGGCTTTTCTGTGTTCCGGGCGTAATCCTGACATTCATCTTCAGCTACATTCCGATGTATGGTGTACAGATCGCGTTCCGCCGCTTTAATGCGACAGCCGGAATCACAAAGAGCCCGTGGGTAGGCATGTACTACTTTGAGAGATTCTTCAACTCTCCATACTTTGCTTCCACCATCAAGAACACATTGATCCTGAGTCTGTACGGACTGGTTGTATCATTCCCGATTCCGATCATCCTGGCACTGATGCTGAACTCCTTCCGCCATAAGAGATACCGGAAAGTGATCCAGACCGTCACCTACGCGCCGAACTTCATTTCCACCGTAGTTATGTGTGGTATGATCATTCTGTTCCTGTCTCCGTCCGTCGGTGTTATCAACCACGTACTGGAAGCAATCGGAATTCCGGCGGTCAACTTCATGGCGAAAAAAGCCTACTGGAGACACATTTATGTGTGGACCGGCGTATGGCAGAGTACAGGATGGAGCTCTGTTATTTACTTCGCAGCACTCGCCGGCATCAGCCCGGAGCTGCATGAGGCGGCAAAGGTAGACGGCGCAACGAAATTACAGCTGATCCGTCACATCGACCTTCCGCTGATCATGCCGACCGCGACCATTCTTCTGATTATGAACTGCGGAAGCATTCTTTCCGTCGGCTTCGAAAAAGCCTTCCTTCTGCAGAACAACCTGAATGCCAGTGTATCCGAGATCATTTCCACCTACGTCTATAAGGTCGGTCTGATCAACAACGATATGTCGTATTCTTCAGCAATCGGTCTGTTCAACACCATCGTAAACATGGTTATGCTGATCATTGTCAATACGATATCTGATAAACTTTCGGGCAACAGCCTGTGGTAGGAGGAAACAAAAACATGAGTAAAGAAAATACCGCAGTGACAAAAAAGAAAATAAAACGCTGCAAAGAGGACGTCGTTTTTGACGCAGCCTGCTTCATTATCCTGACGCTGGTTCTGTTTGTTGTGGCATATCCGCTGTACTGGGTTATCATTTCATCCATCAGTGCGCCAAGCGCCGTATCGAGTGGTAAAGTACTGCTTCACCCGATCGGATTTACCCTGAAGGGCTACGCAGAAGTATTTAAAAACGACCAGGTTATGAGAGGCTTTTTAAACTCCCTGATCATCACCTTCTGCGGTGTCATGGTCAACCTGATCGTAACGCTTCCGACATCATATGCACTTTCCAGAAGCAATTTCTCCGGAAAGAAACCGATCACCATTTTTTACCTGATCACCATGTTCTTCGGCGGCGGTCTGATCCCTACCTATCTGGTTATTCAGAGACTGCAGATGCTGAACACGATCTGGGCACTGATTCTTCCGGGATGCTTAAGCGTATACAACATGATCGTGGCAAGAACCTTCTTCAAGTCGAACATTTCGGAAGAGCTGTATGAGGCAGCTGAAATTGACGGCTGCACCCAGGCGAGATTCTTTTTCCAGATTGCACTTCCGCTTTCCAAAGCGATCATCGCAATTCTGGTTCTGTACTATGGTGTCGGTCACTGGAACTCATACTTCTCAGCACTCGTTTATATTTCGGACAAAGCAAAGTATCCGTTGCAGCTGGTTCTGCGTAACATCCTGATCACGAACCAGACCGCGCTGTCCCAGACAGCAACAACTGCGGCAGCAAGAGCAGCACTGCAGGAAAAACAGCAGCTGATCGACGTTATGAAATACTCGCTGATCATCATCAGCAGTATCCCGGTTCTGGTTATGTACCCACTGGTGCAGAAGCACTTTGTAAAGGGTGTTATGATCGGATCCATGAAGGGTTGATTTACAAGAAGAAGTTTTTTTAACGATTTATCTGCCGCACGGGAAACGGCGGTATGTAAATAAAGAGTCCGGACAACGGACAGGCAAAAGCGCTTCCGGCGGGAAAATGCCGCCGGAACAACACAGGAGGGAAAAATCATGAAAAGAAAAGCAGTCGCAGCAGTTTTAACTGCAGTAATGGTGGCATCTATGTTTACCGGATGTGGAAGTGATAATGGAAGCAGCTCGGCAAAGAGTGCTTCTGCAGCATCCGCAGCATCCGCAGCAAACGACACCGTGGATGAGGACGGAAAAGTAAACGGCATTATGTATCAGGAAGGTCTTCCGCTGGTAGACGAGGGAGATTACACCTTCTCTATCTTCTGCGATGATTCCAGCGAATCCGGCGAGTTTATCATGCTCGATGAGTTCAAAAAACAGACCAATGTAGACGTTGACCTGAAAATTTATCCATACGAAACAGCAACGGAGAGACTGAATCTGGATCTGAACTCCGGAGATTACGCGGATGTGATCGGCGGATGGACCTTAAGCGATAATGCAATCCTCACCTATGGTGTAAACCAGGGCGTATTCATTCCGCTGGAAGATTATTTTGAGAAATACTGCCCGAACATTTCTGCTATCCTGGATCTGCCGGGTGTAAGAGAAAAAATGACAGCACCGGACGGACACATCTACACGATTCCGTACGTATGCGCCGATGCAACCGTTGGATACAGCCCATACATCAATACGAAATGGCTGGAAAATGTTGGTATGAGCATGCCGACCACGACAGACGAGTTTGAGGCAGTTTTAAAAGCATTCAAAGAGCAGGATGCAAACGGCAACGGCGACGCTTCCGATGAAATCCCGTTCTCTACAGACCCGAACAACAAACATATCGAGGCTATGGCCGGTTACTTCGGACTTCCGATGAACAAACTTGGTATTGCAATCCAGGATGAAAAGGTTGTTTACGGCGGTGTCAGCAATACGTACCGTGAGTTCCTTTCCTGGTTCCACAAACTGTATGCAGATGGACTCGTAGACGTAGAGCTTTATACACAGGACAGCTCCACCTGGGAAGGTAAAGGAAATCAGGACCTGTACGGCGTTTCCATCGCATACGGAAGCGGAGAGTTTACCGGAATCCCGGCTGCAGAGGAAAGAGGCGATTTCGATTCCATGCCTGTTCTGAATACAGACAAAGGCGGAATCTGGCTGCGCGATACGGAAGGCTTCAGCGTATACAGAACCCAGGCTGTCATCACAAACAAGGCAGAGCATCCGGAAATCATCTGCCGCTGGTTTGACAATGCATTCGCACTGGAGAACGGCATCGGCTGCAACAGAGGACCGGTTGGTGTGATTGTAAACAAAGAGGATGACGGATACCATGCGATTGACACCACCACACTGTCTGAGGAAGATCAGGAAAAATATTCCTGGAGCAATCTGTGGCCGCAGTCTCTGCCGAAATATCTGCCGGCAGACTTCGAGTTTGTAGAAGAGCATCCGATGTATGATGAGAAAAAAGCAACAGAGGAAGCTTATGAGGCAAATCTGACCAAAGAGATTATTCCGTCCTACTGGATTGACCTGGATAAGATTGATACCTTCTCTGATACGAACACAGCAATCAAAGATTTCTTTGAGCAGCAGCAGGCGCAGTTCGTATGCGGCGAGCTTGACATCGACAACGATGCTGACTGGCAGGCTTATGTAGACGGTATGTACTCTCTGGGACTTGAGGACTGGGTAGCAACTCAGGGTATTGAGGAAATCGCGAAATAAATAGGAAAAGGTAATGATATTTCCTATGGAATGAAAAAAGGCATATTACAGTGTAAAACGGTAATATGCCTTTCTTTTTGGGCAAGAACTGATACAATGGGAAGGAACAATAAAGGGGTAATTGGATCGGATAAAAAAGCTATGCCCGGAGTCTTTTTTTCTTAACTTTTACGGGAACAAAAAAGAATCCGGGAGTACAAAAAAAGGAGGATCTGGAAGATATGATGCAGGACTGGTTTCGGAACGCAAAGCTGGGCATTTTTATCCATTATGGGATTTATGCGGTGGGTGATGTGTCGGAGTCATGGTCGTTCCACAACGGAAATATCTCTTATGAAGACTACATGAAACAGTGTGAAGGCTTTACGGCATCGAAGTTTGATGCAAAAAAATGGGCGGAGCTGTTTCAAAAAGCAGGTGCGCAGTACGTGGTTATGACAGCAAAGCACCATGACGGCGTGGCACTGTTTGACACCGGATACAGTGATTTAAGTGTTGTGAAGAAAACGCCGGCAGCGCGCGACCTTGTAAAAGAGTATACAGCCGCCATGCGTGAGGCAGGTCTGAAAGTCGGCCTTTATTATTCGCTGATCGACTGGTCGGATCCGCGGTATCGCACGGTTTACCCGGAAGGAATGAAAAAAGAAGACTGTCTGAACGATATCTATGGTTCCCCGGCCGGAAAAGAGGAGGAGCCGCAGAAATGGCAGGAGTTTCTGGAATTCAACAATCATCAGTTAAAAGAACTGATGTCGAATTACGGAACGGTGGATCTTTTATGGTTTGATGGTGACTGGGAACGGAGCGCGGCACAGTGGAAGATGCCGGAATTCAGGGAATATCTGCATACGCTGAATCCGAACGTTGTATTGAATTCGAGAATGCAGGGCTACGGAGATTATGAGACACCGGAGCAGGGAATTCCGCTGTACGGACCGAAAGGCGAGTGGGAATTCTGTACGACGATCAATGATTCCTGGGGATATCGTCCATCGGACAATGATTACAAGAGCAGCGGCCAGATCGTGCGTATGTTCTGCGACTGTATTACCCTCGGCGGAAGAATGCTGCTGGACATCGGACCGAAAGAGGACGGAACGCTCGATGAACGTCAGGAGAAGGTGCTGCTGGATCTTGGCGGATGGATTCATGACCACGAGGAAGCGGTATTTGGAACAGAAAAAGGACTGGATTACAATCATTTTCTCGGCGGAAGCACGATTTCGGCGGATCAGAAGACGATGTATCTTTTTGTCTATGATAAGCCGCAGGAGACGCTGTGCGTGAAAGGCATTAAAACGCCGGTAAAAAGGGTGACGGTTCTGCATACGGGAGAAGAACTTCGGTTCTCCTATACGGGTTCCCTTCCATGGAGCGGTATTCCGGGAACACTCTGGATCTGGGCCGGCGAGATGAGTATTCATCCGTTTGCAACGGTTGTGAAGGTAGAGCTTGAGGATGAGATCACCTACAATCTGGGACACGGGGAAGTCGTAACCTTTAATGAGTAAAACGATTCGGACAGAGGAGCTTATGAGATGAAGAGAATAATTGGCTATGTAAATACGGCGGACTTAAATCATATGCGAGAAGAGGATGTGCGGGCACTTACCGTGATCAATATTGCATTTGGTCTGATCCGGGACGGAGAAGTTGTATGGGATGCAAAGGATGCACGGGATGGAATAGTATCCATTCGGAAAAGCAACCCGGAGCTGAAAATTGTATTGTCCGTAGGAGGCTGGGGAGCAGACGGCTTTTCCCAGTCGGCGAGAACAAAAGAGGGAAGAGAGCGGTTTGCTGCGAGTGCGCTTGCAATTGTGAAGGAGTATGGTCTGGACGGTATTGATATTGACTGGGAGTATCCGGGCACATCGCTGGCAGGAATTGCGTCGGACAGATCGGATAAAGAGAATTATACGCTGCTTCTGGCGGAGCTTCGGAAGACACTGGACGCGTACAGAGAAGGCATGCTTGTAACGACAGCAGTCGGCGGAGATGTTTATTTTGCACTGCAGACAGATATGAAGGAGGCCTCCCGGTATCTGGATTATGTGCAGCTGATGACGTATGATCTGCAGGGCGGTTTCCAGAAGGTGACGGGACATCATGCGGCGCTGTATCACAGTGAGGGAAACCTGTTTGACGCATGTGTGGAGAAGGCAGTGAACGGTTTTGCAAATGCAGGCGTTCCAATGGAGAAGCTGATCCTTGGCGTACCGTTTTATTCCAGAAAATGGGATGGAGTAAAAGGCGCCGGATGCCGCAACGGGCTCGGAATGGAAGCAGAGACGGTCGGAGGATATGGCGGTGACTATGGCGAGCTCAAAGAGAGCTGGATCGGAAAGAGGGGATTTATCCGGTATTGGGATGAGCAGGCAAAGGTTCCGTATCTGTTTGACGGGGAGACATTTATCAGCTATGAGGACTGTGAGTCGCTTGGGGTGAAAATTGCGTACCTGAAAGAAAAGGGCATGGGGGGCATTATGTTCTGGGAGTATAAATGCGATCCCAGCGGAGAATTACTTTCATTTATAAAGAAAAATATGTAGCGTAGTGACCCACAGCCGGTATGTGAAAAGGCTCCTCGCTCCGGTGTTCCTGAAAAATCGCAAGGAATCCTTTTTCACATGGCGTCTGCCGCCGGTGGGCGGATGTACGTTGTGGAGACGGATAGAAAAAAAGAGGAAGGGATAGATAGAATCATGATCTCAGAAAATTTAAGAAAATATGCAACGGAAAAATTTGAGAGACGGAGAGAGCTTCTGGCTCCGGTGATGCCTGTTATCGAAGAAAAATTAAAACAGTGCAGTGAGGAAGAGGCTGTGCTGATGAAGTTTCTGTATGGTACGATGCCGGTAAGGGATGCGGGAGAATATGGATTTGACCTTTTTCTTTCGTACGTGAAGCATGCGCTGATGCTGCGGGAGAAGGTGGCATGGTGTAAGGAACTGCCGGAGGATGTGTTTGTAAACTATGTGCTGTATGACCGGATCAATTCCGAGGACATTACGGACTGCAGACCGTTTTTTTATGAGCAGATTATGGGGCGTGTAGCCGGAATGAGTCTTTTAGAGGCGATTCTGGAGATTAATTACTGGTGTGCGGAGCATGCGACGTATGAGGCGACGGACGGCAGAACGGCATCTCCGATGACAATGTATCGGAGTGGAAAGGGACGCTGCGGCGAGGAGTCTACGTTTGCAGTTACGGCGTATCGGAGTGTCGGTATTGCGGCGCGGCAGGTCTATACACCAAGATGGGCGCACTGTGATGACAATCATGCCTGGGTTGAGGTGTTTGTGGACGGCGAGTGGCATTTCCTCGGCGCCTGTGAGCCGGAAGAAGTGCTGGATACCGGCTGGTTCTCCGGTCCGGCGAATCGGGCAATTCTGATTCATACGCGGAACTTCTCGGATTATGTAAAGGAGAGTAACGAGGAGTATCTTGGAAAAGAAGGGGCGCTGTACTACTTTAACCATACAGATTTTTATGGCAGAACGAAGCTGGTGAAGATTCTTGTGAAGGATGAGAATGGAAAACCGGCTGCAGGAGCGCATATTGCGGTTGAAATCCTGAATATGGCAGAGTTTTTCCCGGCTGCAGTGATGATTGCGGATGCGGACGGAGAAGTTCGGATGACACTTGGCCTTGGCGATATCCGGGTACGGGCATTTGACGGAATACGCCGGGCGGAAGCCATGATGCGGATTGAGGAGGAGGATTCGCTGGAACTGGTGCTTCGTGAAGAGGCGGTTCCGGAAGCGGATGACAGGTGGCAGACGCTGGAAATCCGGGCACCGAAGGAAGTGCCGGTACGGAATATCGTTGCCACAAAGGAGCAGAAGGAGCGAAATGCGGCACGGATGGCAGAGGCGGAACGGCTTCGGAAGGCACGGTTTGCAGCATGCTTTGATGAGAAAAAGGCTGCTGCGTATCCGGAAGCGGAAGAGATTTTCCACCGGGCAGGAGAGAATTTTGAGGAGGTTTATACATTCCTTTCCAAAGATGAAAATCCGAACCGGAAGAAGCTGCTGTTTTCGCTGGCATTAAAGGATGCGAAGGACTTGAAGGCATCCGTTTTAGAGGATCATCTCGACTGTGAGCAGGGGGATCTTCCAGAGGAGATTTTCAGAAAGGATCTTCTTTGCCCGCGTATTTTCCTCGAGGAGCTGACGCCGTATCGGAGCATGATCCGCGGATTTTTTGAAGAGGAGACAAAACGCAGCTTTGTGGAGCAGCCGGAACGGATTCTGGATTATCTTAAGAAGAATATTACCTTCCATGCAGAAGAAGAGTATGACACGATCATGGCAACACCGGTCGGCGTCCTTACGATGAAACAGGGAAGTCCTCTGGCGCAGAAGATTCTGTTTGTGGCAATCTGCCGGAGTCTCAATGTAGCGGCAAGACTGAATCCGGTGACCCTGGAGCCGGAGTATTACCGTGATGGGGCATTCCACAGTGTGGAAACAGAAGCTGCTGTTTTGAAGGATGAAACGGAAAGTGCGGTTCTGACACTGAATGCGGAGGATGGAAGCGCATGGAAGTATTATCAGACGTGGACCATCGGAAAGTGGAACGGAACAGTGTTTGAGACGCTGAATTACGAAGAAACCGCATTCGACGGAAAAACACTGGATCTGACCCTGGAGCCGGGCTGCTATCGTCTGATTACAAGTATGCGTATGCCGAACGGTGACCAGCATGCCGCATACCGCGTGTTTGAACTGAAGGCGGGAGAAGCAAAAGAGATTTATCTGGAAACCGTGAAAAAAGAGCTGGATGAGCTGTTAGAGCACATCGAACTGCCGGAGATCACGCTGGAGGATCTGGATGGAAAGGCGCATACCCTGAACGATCTCACCAAAGACGGCCCGATCCTTCTGGCCTTCCTCGGAACCGGAGAGGAGCCGACCGAGCATGTTCTGAATGAGCTGATCGAAATCGCAGAGAAGTGGAACGCAAAAGACGCTGCCATGGCAGCCGTTCTCCGCACGAAAGCCGACCTGGAAAACACGACTTTCCAGAAAGCCCGCGCAGCAATCCACAACATGTCCCTCTACCTCGACCCATCCGACGACGCCCCGGCGATCGCCGAAAAAATGGGAATCGACGCAGAAAAACTCCCACTGCTGATACTCGCATTGCCGGGAAACATCGGCGGACGCGCTTATGCCGGATATAACGTCGGCAGCGTCGGACTGATGCTGCGGCTGATGGAAGAGGCGGCGAAAGCGTAAGTTAATACTAAAAAACAGGCTGACGCACGAATGCGGCAGCCTGTTTTTTTAAAGAACGCCCAGTTTTTTCAACTGTGCCACGCCATCTTCATATCCCGTAAAATGAATTCCATGAATCCCTGCCTGCTCTGCGGCCTCGACGTTTGCTTTGGTGTCGTCGAGGAATACGCAGCGGTCCGGGGTGAGGGAGAATTTCTGGATCAGGTGCTGGTAGATCTCCGGTTCCGGTTTTGTTAAATGGCAGGTGTAGGAGAAGAGGGTTCCGTCCATGTAGGGGAGGAAGGGCATTTTCTCTTTGGTGCGCTCGAAGAGGTCTCCGGAGTAGTTGGAGAGGATGTAGAGGCGGTAGCCTTTTTCTTTTAAGGAGCGTACCCAGCTTTCTGCATACGGCAGCGGGGTGATGGTTTCCTCGCAGTGGGCGAAAACCTCTTTGATTTCTTCGGTGTATTCCGGGGCGAGGGAGCAGAATCCTTTTACAATCTCCTCTGGTGTGAGAATTCCGCGGTCGAACTGGCGCCAGTAAGGGCTTTCGAAGGTTGCGGCGGTGATTGCTTTCGTTTTTTCCGGACCGAAAGCAAAGCGTTTCAGATAGGACTCGTAGTCCCAGTTGACGAGTACGCGGCCTACATCAAAAATAATGGTATCAATCATGACTGTTTTTCTCCTTTGTCTGATTTGTCGTTCTCATCGCGGTGCGACAGAACCTTGGCAACCAGCATCATGGCATAGATGAGCACTGGTACGGTAATTGCACAGTAGAGGCAGACTGTCAGCGCCTTGTGTGCAAACGGCGTGTCGATAAACGCAAAAATCATGGCGCCAAGCCCGAATCCGATCAGGAACGCGATGGCGAGAAGGGCTCCGATCTGTTTGAGTCGTTTCATAAAAATCTCCGATCGTTTACTGAAAATAAAATATAAAGAAACATAACCAAGTGTAGCACAGTTGAAAAGAAACATCCACCGCAAGTTTTAAGAATTTTTTAGAAAAAATTAATGGCGCTTTCGATTGCTTTTTTCCCTCAAAAGGGATAGAGTATTGGCATATACTTTGAAAAAGGAGAAACGAGAACAAAATGGATAAACTGAAAGAAAAACTTTCCCGCCTGATGTACGGCCGCTACGGCATCGATCAGCTGGGCAATTTTATGATGTGGGCGGCAGTTGCCATGATGATTTTCGGAGCGGTTGTACGGAGCTCCCTTATCTACACCCTGGCACTCGTCCTGATCGTCTGGGCGGATGTGCGCATCATGTCCAAGAACCATTCCAAACGGTATGCGGAAAACCAGAAATTCCTGGAACTGAAAAACCGCGTCGTCGGATTCTTCCGAGGCGGAACCCGTGCATTCAAGGATAAAGAGCACTGCTACTTCCGCTGCCCGTCCTGCCATCAGCAGGTGCGTGTACCGAAAGGAAAAGGCCATATCGAGATCCGCTGCCCGAAATGCGGAACAAAATTCATCAAAAACACCTGATAAAAAGGAGTAGTGCGATTCATGTTTGGTTATGTGACCATCCGAAAGGATGACCTGAAAGTCAAAGATTACAACAAATATCAGGCATACTACTGCGGTCTGTGTCAGGATATCAAAGAGGCGTATGGAAAAAAGGGTCAGGCGATGCTGACGTTTGATATGACATTTCTTTCCATCCTGCTGACCGGGCTTTATGAGTGTGAGACAAAAGAAGAGGAGCATTACTGCTTTCTTCATCCCGGCAAAAAACATAAATGCCTGCGGAACAAATACACAAAATACTGCGCAGACATGAACGTGCTGCTCGCCTATTACAATCTGCTGGATGACTGGGAGGACGAGAAAAACTACGCGGCGTTTACAGCGGCAAAGGCTTTGAAAAAATCTGTGACACGCATCGAGGCATCGTATCCGCGCCAGACGAAAGCAGTGCAGGATTACATCGAAAAGCTGCATGCATGTGAGAAGGAAAATAATCCAGACCTCGATCTTGCGGCGGGCTATACCGGAGAGGTGATGGCGGAGATCTATATTCCGGAGGAGGACATCTGGAGCGATGATCTGCGCCAGGTCGGCTTTTACATCGGAAAATTCATTTACCTGATGGATGCGCTTGATGACGTGGAAAAAGATAAAAAGAGCGGAAACTACAACCCGTTTCTGTCCATCGCAGATCAGCCGGACTTCGAGGAAACCGCAGAAAAAATCCTGCTGATGATGACGGCGGAAGCGTCGCGTGCATTTGAAAAACTTCCGATCCTGGAAAATGTAGACATTCTGCGAAATATATTGTATGCTGGTATCTGGGAAAAATACGAAATGAGAAAAAGCGCAAAAGAGCGCCAAAAAGAGGAGAAATAAAGACTGATGACAGATCCATATGAGGTGCTGGGCGTGTCCCGCGGGGCTTCGGACGATGAAATCAAAAAAGCATACCGAAAACTCAGCCGGACGTATCACCCGGATGCCAATATCAATAATCCGAATAAAGCAGAAGCAGAAGAAAAATTCAAACAGGTGCAGCAGGCGTACAAACAGATCATGGATGAACGCGAGCACGGCACCTCTTACCAGAGCGGAGGTTCGTCGTATGGCGGAGATGCTTACGGCGGCTATGGCCCGTTCGGCGGCTTCGACCCATTCGGCGGCGCGTACGGAAACGGCGGCTCCGCACGGAATGATTATGGAAATTCCGAGCAGGAAATGCGGCTGCAGGCGGCAGCCAACTACATCAACAGCGGCCACTTCCGCGAGGCGATGAACGTGCTGAACGACATTTCCGACCGCAGCGGAAAATGGTATTTCCTGCATGCGATCGCAAATTCGCGCCTCGGCAACAACATCAATGCCGTGCAGGATGCCGAGATGGCAGTCAAATTAGAACCGCAGAATCTGCAGTACCAGCAGCTTTTAAACCAGCTCCAGGGCAGCGGCCAGTGGTATTCCGACATGGGAAGCGGCTATGGCTACGAGAGAAGTGCAGGTGATCTCGGAAAATGGTGCTGTGAATGTATGGCAATCAATGCCATCTGCAATTGCTGCTGCTGTGGCGGACGGGGATTTTTCTGCTGTTGATCAAAAAATAATTACAAGAAATGTATAAAAGTGAACATTCAGGGGAGAATAACAGTGTCATCGAAATTCCCCTGTTCGATGATACAAAAGAAAAATAAGGAAATACTTATCCTCCCCTTAAAAGCCCCGCTGCAGCCGAAAAAACGGTTCGCTGTGGGGCTTTTTTCTAACAGCCGAAAGTCCTTGTTTTTCCCATCAAAACAGATTATAATGAAAGAGATCGCAATTATGACCGGAGCAAAAAAATACGAACGGATCATAGAAAGAAAACAGAAAGAGAGAAAAGCTATGGAACGAAAAACAGCATGGAATGAGTACAAGAAAAAAGATATGAAAAAGCTGGAAAAATTAAACGCCGGCTACCGCGCATTCCTGGATCACGGAAAAACGGAGCGTGAGTGTGTAAAGGAAAGTGTACGTCAGGCAGAAGAGGCCGGATACGTAAGCCTCGACACCTATGTAAAAGAAAATCGTGCGTTAAAACCGGGTGACAAGGTTTATGCTGTATGCATGAAGAAGGCCATTGCCCTGTTCCAGATCGGAACAAAGCCGCTGACAGAGGGTATGAATATTCTCGGTGCGCACATCGATTCTCCGCGTCTTGACGTAAAACAGAATCCACTGTATGAGGACAACGGATTTACATATCTTGATACCCATTATTACGGTGGCATCAAAAAATGGCAGTGGGTAACGCTTCCGCTTGCAATCCACGGTGTTGTAGCCAAGAAGGATGGCGAAGTAGTGGATGTAGTCATCGGCGAGGATGATAACGATCCGGTATTCTGTGTGACAGATCTCCTGATTCACCTTTCCAGAGAGCAGCAGACCAAACCGGCAAGTACGGTAGTAGAGGGCGAGAACCTCGATCTTCTGATCGGAAGCCAGCCGCTGGAAGGAACAGAGAAAGATGCAGTGAAAGCCATGACCTTAAAGCTCTTAAACGACAAGTATGGCATCGAAGAAGAGGATTTCCTCTCCGCAGAGCTTGAAATTGTACCGGCAGGAAAAGCGCGTGAGCTTGGTATGGATGCCAGCATGATTCTTGCATACGGCCAGGATGACCGTGTATGCGCATACACTTCTCTTGTCGCAATGCTCGAGGTGGAAGCACCGGAGAAGACATCCTGCTGCCTGCTCGTAGACAAAGAGGAGATCGGAAGCGTCGGCGCAACCGGTATGCAGTCTCATTTCTTCGAGAACACCATGGCAGAGCTGCTTGCACTTGCAGGCGAGGGAACAGAACTGGCCCTTCGAAGATGCCTTGCTTCCTCCAGAATGCTCTCTTCTGATGTCAGCGCAGCATTTGATCCGCTGTATGCAGCAGCATTTGAGAAGAAAAACGCTGCATTTTTCGGAAAAGGTATCGTAATTAACAAATTTACAGGAGCAGGCGGAAAGAGCGGCTCAAACGATGCCAATGCAGAGTACGTCGGAGCTCTTCGCGCTATCTTTGATGATGCAAAAGTAAATTGGCAGACAGCAGAGCTTGGTAAAGTTGATGTTGGAGGCGGCGGAACCATCGCCTACATCATGTCTCTGTACGGTATGGAAGTGATTGATTCCGGTGTACCGGTTCTCAGCATGCATGCTCCATGGGAAGTAACCAGCAAAGCAGATGTTTACGAGGCCAAGAAGGCCTATGTGGCATTTTTGAAAAACGCATAAATAATATTGAGGAGGTTTGAAACGTTTGGACAGTGACATAGTCGGCAGTATTCTTTTGCAGGTCGTATTGATAGCGGTCAATGCGGTATTTGCCTGCGCGGAGATCGCTGTGGTCTCCTGCAACGACGCTAAACTGGAAAAAATGGCACAGGAGGGAAACAAAAGAGCGGCGAAGCTGTTTCATCTGACGGAACAGCCATCCCGTTTTCTTGCAACGATACAGGTGGTCATCACTCTGTCCGGTTTTCTTGGAAGTGCCTTTGCAGCAGAAAATTTTTCGGATCGAATCGTTTCTGCTCTTGTGGACGCGGGTATGAAGATTCCGGAAAAGACACTGGATGCGATTGCCGTTGTGCTGATTACGCTGCTTTTATCTTACATCACCCTGATCTTTGGCGAACTGGTGCCGAAAAGGATTGCAATGCAGAAGGCTGAGCAGATTGCGCTCGGGATTTCCGGTCTTGTAAGCGGTGCTTCGAAAGTGTTTGCACCGCTTGTGTGGCTGCTGACTGCATCGACAAACGGTATCCTGCGCCTTCTGGGGATCGATCCGGATGAGGACGACGATCAGGTGACGGAGGAAGAAATCCGGATGATGGTAGATGCCGGCAGCGAAAAAGGCGCGATCGACAATGAAGAAAAAGATATGATTCAGAACGTATTTGAGTTCGATGATCTGACCATTGATGAAATCTGCGTCCACAGAACCGATGTAGATCTTCTGTGGCTGGAAGACTCGATGGAGGAGTGGGAGCAGCTGATCCATGAAAGCCGCCATTCTTATTACCCGGTCTGTGGTGAAAATGTGGACGATATCATCGGCGTTCTGGACGCCAAGGATTATTTCCGGCTTCGCACCAAGGACCGCGATCATGTCATGAAAGAAGCAATCAAACAGCCTTATTTTGTTCCTGAAAACATCAAGGCTGCCACGCTGTTCCAGAACATGAAAAAGACCGGCAACTATTTTGCCGTGGTTCTGGATGAGTACGGCGGCATGGATGGAATTATCACCGTGCGTAACCTGATCGAGCAGCTTGTCGGGGACTTGAATGATGAGGCGGAGATCGGGCAGCCATCGGAAATTGAGCTGATTTCCACAGACACCTGGAAAATCATGGGAAGTGCCTCGTTGGATGATGTGGCGGAGGAACTGAAGATCAAACTGCCGGTCGATGAATATGAAACGTTCGGCGGCTACATTTTCGGCGAACTCGGTGCGGTTCCGGATGACGGCAGCCAGTTTGAACTCGAGACCGACGATCTCTGGATCAAGGTCATGCGGGTCAAAGAACACCGCGTGGAAAATACGGTGGTAAAGAAACTGCCTCCGAAAGAAAAAGGAGAGCAGGAGGAACGTAAGGAGAGGGAATGAAACGTGAACTGGATACAGCAGACCGGAAAATTGTGGAACTGCTGCAGGAAGATGCAAGGCTTCCGCTCAAAAGTATTGCAGACAAGGTAAGTCTCACTTCGCCGACGGTTTCGGCGAGAATCGACCGCCTGGAAAAGGACGGGGTGATCACCGGCTACCGTGCGAGTGTGAACCCGGAGGTTTTCGACTATCGGATCAAGGCATTCATCAATCTGGAGGTTGAGCCGGTGCGGAAAAAGGAATTCTATCCGTACATCACTGACTGCCCGAATGTGATCGAGTGCAACTGCGTGACCGGCGACTATTCGATGCTGATGGAGGTTGTGTTCCACACGACATCTGAGCTGGATCAGTTTATTGGCCAGCTTCAGCATTTTGGAAGAACGAAGACGCAGATCGTGTTCTCTACATCGGTGGAACACAGAGGAATTCCGCTCGGCGATACCAGAATCCCGATTCTGGAGCAGGAAGAAGAAAAAGGTTGATTTTCTGCGGACTTTCCGATATACTAAAGCGTGTTACAAAAACCGGAATCCCGCTAGGGGACGGCGCGAAAAAACGCGCTCAGAGAAACAGATAAAGGATGGATAATAACATGAGTTTATTACAGAATTGGCGTGATATCGCCTATAATCAGGAAGCAGACAAAAAACAGCTCCAGCAGTTCTGGACCAATTATTTCCTGATTGAGAAAAACATTTACGAGCAGCTTCTTTCCAACCCGGATGAAGTGGTAAAAGGAACCGTAAAAGAGCTGGCAGAGAAATACAAAGTGGACGTTATGACCATGGTTGGTTTCTTGGACGGCATCAACGACAGCCTTGTGATCCCGAACCCGATCGAGGAGATGGAAGAGGATACCGTTGTTACACTGGCTTACGATAAAGAGCTTCTGTACAAAAACATGGTAGACGCAAAAGCAGACTGGCTGTACAACCTGCCGATGTGGGATGAGATCTTCACAGAAGAGCAGAAGAAAACGCTTTACATGGAGCAGAAAAAATCCGGCACTGTAATCAAAGGCAAAAAAATCGGAAGAAACGATCCATGCCCGTGCGGAAGCGGAAAGAAATACAAATACTGCTGCGGTAAAAACGCATAAGAAAGAATTTTCGAGAAGAGACCGGGGAGCCGAAAGTTGAAAGGCTTCGCGGTCTCTTTTTCTATGAAGAGGGAGAAGCAGAATGCAGGAGACGGTAGTTTATCTGAAAAAAATTACGCAGCCGGAGGGCGAAAAAAAAGAGCTGGAACGGGAACTCTCGCAGTGCGGATGGGAGCTGTTCCGGATGGGAATGAAGGAACAGTATGGGCTGGATGGAGAAAAGATAACGATCGAACGGAATGCGCACGGAAAACCGTACCTGCCGGGGCATCCGCAGATCTGTTTTAATATTTCTCATTCGGGGGAATACGCTGCCTGCGCTTTTGCTTCCATTCCGATCGGCATGGATCTGCAGCAGCACCGCCGCGCTGCCTGGGAGCGCATGGCAGAACGGTATTTTTCCGCCGAAGACCAGAAACGCCTTGCCGCAGTGGAGAATGCTGAAACGCTGTTTTTCCGGATCTGGACCGAGGAGGAGAGCTACGGCAAGTGGAGGGGAACCGGTCTTTCGGGTTCTCTTGGAACGGAAAAGAAAGAGGGCCTCTGCACGCATTTCAGTCCGGAGAAAGGATATGAAGGCGCCGTCTGGGCAGCGGAGCCCGTGAAAATCTGCATGAAAAGAATAGAACCATAAAAACCGTGCATAACCTGTCCCGCCATCTCATATATATAACGATAAGAGGTGGTGAAGATGAAAAGGACAGGAAGACAAAAGGATATTGTTACGCCAGAGAAAAAACAGGAGCAAAGGGAACTTTTGCGCCTGTTTTCTGCGAATATACGGAAAATTCTGAAAAACACAGATCTGCTGGCCGATGACCTGCAGGAAATCCGTCTGCGGACCGGCGCGCCGCTTCTGGTGGTCGCAAAGGATCAGGAGTACTTTCTGACCCCGGACGGAGCACTGACCGGGGAGTGGGAGAAAGGTTATCCCGTCTCACCGACGGATATCCGCGATACGATGGATTACATAGGAAGTTTTTCCCTCTACGCCTACGAGGATGAACTGCGGCAGGGTTTTCTGACCGTGGAGGGCGGCCACCGGATCGGCATTGCCGGAAAGACGGTAATCGAAGGGGAAAAGGTGAAAGGCATCAGCCATATATCCTGCATCAACGTGCGGGTTGCTCATGAGAAAAAGGGCTGCGCGGACCGAGTGATGCCGTACCTTTGGGAAGACGGCCGTTTCCTGCACACCCTGATTGTCTCCGCACCCGGCTGCGGCAAAACGACGATGCTGCGCGATATCATCCGCCAGATTTCGGACGGGGAGTCGCCGTATCCGGGGCTGACCGTCGGTGTGGTCGATGAACGGAGCGAGATCGCAGGCTGCTATCTCGGCGTTGCGCAGAATGATGTCGGCATCCGCACCGATGTGCTCGACTGCTGTCCGAAGGCGGAGGGCATGATGATGCTGATCCGCGCCATGTCGCCCGATGTGGTGGCAGTCGATGAGATCGGAACGGGCGAGGACATCCGTGCGATCGAGTCCGTCGTTAACTGCGGGTGCAAGCTGCTCGCGACCGTGCATGGCAATTCCATGGAGGATATGAAGCAGAAGCCTCTCCTGAACCGCCTCGTGGAATCCCACGTTTTCGAGCGGTACATCGTGCTGGATGCGAAACCCCACGCCGGAAGCGTACAGGCTATTTTTGACGGAAGAGGAACGACACTGTACCGAAGGGAGGCGTTTCTGTGATGCGGCTTGCAGTTTTACTGGCGGCTTCTCTTGCCTGCGTCGGGATCGGCTTTGCAAAGAGTGCGGCGCTGTCGGCCCATGTGAAAGATCTGGAAACACTGCAGAAAATTATCCAGTATCTGCGTGGAGAGATTGTGACGGCGGCTTCCCCGCTGCCGGATGCGTTCTGGGAGACGGGAAGGCGGATGCGGGATCCGTACCGGGATTTTTTACAGGATATTTCCGAGGATATGCGCCGCCCGGACGGAAAGACACTGCCGGCGATTCTGGAAGAGAATACGGCAGTCCACCTGGCGGACACACGCCTTACAAAAGAAGAAAAAGAAGAGCTGCAGGAGGCCGGATGCAGCCTTGGCACCGGGGACCGCGCCATGCAGAAGGCGAATCTGGACCGGTATGAGGCACGCCTTGTGCAGCGGATCGCGGAACTGCAGAAAGGATTGCCGGAAAGGAAGAGGCTCTGTCAGAGTCTTGGAATCATGGGAGGCCTTTTTTTATTTTTGATTCTGGTTTAGGGCGTGTCTGAAAACGGAGGAGCAGGCGTGGAGGTCGGGATTCTATTTAAAATCGGGGCAGTCGGGATTCTGGTATCGGTCCTGTGCCAGGTATTAAAACACAGCGGCCGGGAAGAACAGGCATTTCTTGCAAGCCTTGCCGGTCTTGTGCTGGTGCTGTTCTGGATTCTTCCCTATATTTCCGCGCTGTTTGAGGACATCAAACAACTGTTTACAATTTAAGAGCAGGGAGAAAAAACGGAGGGGATCATATGGATATACTTCGGATCGCTGCGCTTGGTACGGCGGGCGTGCTGCTTGGAATCACAGTAAAGGGAGCAAAGCCGGAATTTGCCCTTCTTGTGACGGTCGGTGCCGGCCTCTGCATTCTTGCCGGGACCGTCGGAAAAATGCAGTATCTGCTCGGCATGCTCGCACAAATGAAATCGTATCTCCCGGTGGACTCATCGTATCTGAATACGCTGCTGAAAATGCTTGGGATCACGTATGTGGGGCAGTTTTCCGCCGGGATCTGTAAGGATGCGGGCTATTCTTCCATTGCAGGGCAGATTGAACTGTTCGCCCGCCTGGCGGTCCTTGCCGTCAGTATGCCAGTGCTGCTCGCTCTGCTGGAAACGGTTCATGATTTTCTGTAAAAAAGCCGGATGGGGCATGGCGCTGCTTTTTCTGTGTCTCATTTTCGGAACGGGAAGAACGCAGAAAATCGAAGCAGCGGTACAAAACGTGCCGGAGAGCCTGGAAGAAGAATCACGTTTGGACACCGTAGGAACAGATCAGGAGACGGAGCGTGCGGCGGTCAGAGAAAAGAAAGGACAGCAGGAGAAAGAAGCGGGGGATACCGAAACGGATCAGGCAGCAGCAGCGCAGGACGAACTTCTTGCAGAACTCGACTTCGATGCAATCCAGCAGGAAGTGGACAGCCTGCTGTCCAGCCAGCAGTTTTCTTTTGCCGGTACGGTGCGTTCTCTTTTGCAGGATGGCGATCCCTTCCGCACCTTCCGTGCCGGAAATGCCGTTCTTTCCTGTGCCAAAACAGCATTCCTTGCGCAGAAGGGGCTGATGAAGGAGCTGTTTCTCCTCGTTCTGGCAGGCGCGGTGCTCGGCAGTTTTTCCTCTCTCTTTGAAGGAAAACAGGTCAGGGACGCCAGTTTTTATATGGTCTATCTGCTTGCGCTTGCACTGATTCTGAAAAATTTCCAGTCGAGCGGGGAAAACCTGAAAGCTGTCATCACATCGCTGGTCGCTTTTATGCGGATCCTGACGCCATCCTACTATCTGGCGGCCGCGGCCGCCGGTGGTGCATCATCAGCCGTGATGTTTTATCAGATGCTCCTTCTGGTGATTCTGGCTGTCGAAAAGCTTCTGCTCGCCCTCGTTCTCCCGATGATCCATATCTATCTGCTCATCGCCCTTGTAAACGATCTTTCCGGCGAGGAGATTTTGTCCCATATGACAGAGCTGCTGGAAACCTGCGTGAACGGCCTTTTAAAATCGTCGCTCGGCGTACTTGTGGGAATGCAGATGATCCGGAATCTGATCGCACCGGCGCTCGATTCCCTGCGGCAGATGGCACTCTGGCGGACTGCCGGAATGATTCCCGGCATCGGAAATGCGGTGAATGCTGTAACCGAGTTGGTGGCAGGCTCCGCGGTGCTGATCCGCAACTGCTTTGGCGTGACGGCAATGCTGGTACTGCTCGCAGCAGGCATGGTCCCCGCCGTTCAGCTTCTCGTTTCGGGTCTTTCCTTCCGCCTTCTCGCCGCGGCGGCGCAGCCCGTCTCGGACAAGCGGATCGCGGGATGTCTTGCGGCGGCAGGAAAAGGATATGCGATGCTTCTGCGTCTCCTTCTGACCGTAGAAGTCCTGTTTCTGCTGACGATTGCAATCCTGGCGGGAACTTTTTCCTAGAGCTTGTCTGAAAAAGGCTTTTCGCAAGCTGCGAGTCCCAGTTTGTGGGAGATTTTATCCGAATGAGGGCGGCGTAGCGGGCTACGGCAACCGAATGAGGGTAAAATATACCGCAAAGTGGGGCTTGCAGCTTGCGGAAATGGTTTTTCAGACACGCTCTAGCGTGTAGTTGGGCAGGCAGCGGCGGGAGGCGGCATGGTAGAAGAGATTCTGCAGTGGCTTAAGAATATTTCAATTTTTCTGATTTTTATGACAACTGTGCTGAACCTGATCCCGGAGAAGGAGGACAAGAAGCCGGTTCAGTTTTTTCTTGGAATTGTGATGGTACTGATTTTTTTCCAGCCCGTGCTAAAAGCGGGAGGTTTGGAGCAGAAAATGGCGCAGACGCTCGACCGTCTGACGCTGGAAGAGGAGGCAGCAGCAATGGAAAATGTACAGATTCGTGCAGAAAGCTTTGAAAAACAGTATTACGTGGGCGCCTGGGAAAAAGAGACGGAGCGCCAGATCCGGATGTATCTGTCAGAGAGCGGCATTCCGGGGGCAGCCGTTTCGGTAACGCTGGAGCCGGGAAACACCGGTGAGGCAAAAGAGATCCGCATTGAAGCGCCGATGCGGCAGACGAGCATTTACCGCGAAGAACAGAAAAAACAGCGGGAAATGCTCGATGAAAAGCTGACAGAGATCAAAAGTGTTTTAAGTGAGGTCTACGGAACTGATCCAGCGCATATTATGGTAGAGATTTCGGAATAGGCCTATGAGGGAAAAGGCAGCGGCGTTTTTCCGGAAACAGAAAAAGGAGCAGTGGATGCTGTACTTCCTGCTGGCGGCAATCGGCGTTGTCCTGCTGCTGCCGACGGGAACAAAAAAGACCAGTGAGGAGACAGAACAGCCGCAGGAGACGGCTGCGCGTCCGGCGGGGGATGCGGGACTTTCGGTGCAGGAGGAGATGGAACAGCGCCTTTGTGACGCACTTTCCCAGATGGACGGTGTGGGCGCAGTGCACGTCGTGGTGACGCTGGAATCCACAGGAAAAAAGATTGTGGAAAAAGATGTCCCAACGCGGAGCACAACGGAGGAAAACAAGAAGGGAGAGGAGACCGGAAGCGTTACATCCTCGTCGCAGGATGAGGCAACTGTCTATGAAAAGACACAGAACGGAGCCGAGACACCGTATGTGGTTTCCGAGGAGTACCCGGCGGTGCGCGGCGTGCTCGTTATCGCAGAAGGCGGGGGAAACCCGGTGACGATACAGGAGATTCAGGAGGCCGTGATGGCATTATTTCAGGTGGGCGCAAATAAGATTAAAGTAGTCAAAATGAAGTAAAGGAGTCAAATGCGTGGAAAAATTAGAACAGGAAATGAATGCACCTGAGAAAATGGCAGAGACACCATCGCCGAAAAAGACGGCCGGGAAAAAGAAAAAATTCCGGAAAAATCAGGTCATCATCACCGCCCTTGCGATCATGATTGCCGTCGCCGGATACATCAACTATGCTGACAGTACCCTGTCCACGAAGGAGAAGGCAGACGGAACCACGGCGGATGCCAGCACCGTTTTAAAAGACATCTCCAGCCTGGACACCGACATCACCGACGAGGTGGATGCCGGCACAGCAGGGGACTCGTCGCGGACCGTCACCGAAACGCCGGGAGAGGCAGTCCTTGCCGGGGCATCTACATACATGGCCCAGGCCAGAATCGACCGCGAACAGATCCGTTCCCAGAACAAAGACACCTTAAATGAAATCATCAACAACACCAACCTCTCCGAAACCGAGCGCCAGAGCGCTGTCCAGAGCATGGTGGAAATGACGGAACTCGTAGAAAAAGAGTCAGCAACTGAACTCCTCCTCGAAGCCAAAGGCTTCACCGACGTCGTTGTAAACCTGACCGGCGAAACCGCCGACATCGTCGTTCCGATGAAAGAAGTAACCGAGGAACAGCGTGCCCAGATCGAAGACATCGTAACCCGCAAAACCGGAATCGGCGTAGAAAACATCGTCATCACCCCCATGAGCTCCGCCGCCGACACAGCCGCAGAGGAGAGTGCTCAGTAAATTTTGATATCCACGTAAAAAATCCGGAAACGCAAAATCATGCGTTCCCGGATTTTTTCACGTAATTCTATTTAATTTGCACCATGTGCTGTTCTTGCAACCGTCTGCAGTGCTTTCTTCACCGGCGGCAGCGAGATCAGAATCACCGTCAGCACACCTTCAGCCAGCAGATAGCTGTAGTTGTAAATAATCGGATACAGCGCCTTTAAAGACTGCGGGAAATTCTCCGGCATATAATCCATCCAGTACAGATACCCGCCTAACGTATGGAAAAATCCCCTCGCCAGCACAGCTACAATATACCCGATCAGCAGCCCGTTTTTCTTCTTTCCAAAGAATCCGGCCACACCCAGCGCCGCAAACGCAAACACATAATCACAGCACACCTGGAACAGCGACAGCACATACGGCCCCTGGATAAACTGCAGCAGTCCATAAGCAAAACCAACGAGAATACCCGTCTTCGCCCCATACCAGTTCGCAATCAGCACAATAAACAGCATCGAAAACAACGTAACCGATCCCCCGTACGGCAGCTCAAACACCTTCACATACGAAGTCACAAACGCCAGCGCCATCCCCATCGCACAAAACGCCAGCTTCCTTGCATCCATTCCCGTCCCCTTACTCTTCTGAGCAGAAAGAACCGAAGCAATCACCACCAGCGCCACCATCAGCACCACGCATCCAACATAACCGGCCGTCGTCAGTCCGCCGTCAGCAGTAACAAAAAAACTCATAAAAAAACCTCCTTCGCATTCCGCTTGGAGGGGCTCACATAAAAACACAGCCCCGAATCACCTCCGAAACCACGTTCCAGCTTCCCTACGCAGGAATTATCCCGTTCAGGTAGTGAGGGTCCGTGAGCTTATCCCTGCCCCACGTTCTCAGCCAAAGGCTCCCCTAGCGTCTTATTATTTTAACGTATTAAAGTATACCAACCTCCCCCTTATTTGTCAACCTACCCGTTTTTTCATCCAAATACATGTTGACAAGAAGTACATACAAGTGCTATATTACAATTAGTTCAATCATTAAACTAATTGTACGAAAGGAGCACCAACACAATGCAGATTCTGAAAGTAACAGACGAAGCATTCCGCCAGTACGGCAAAGTCATCAAAGACCTCGACGTCAGCGACATCATCACCGCCATGTCCGAGACCCCATGTCCCGACGACGTAGTCTACGAGCCTTCCATTGAAAGCCTCGAAGCCTGCAAAAGCGCCCAGTCCGTATCCGACAGCCTCTACGGCGGCATGCCGATCCAGATCGGCTACTGCAACGGCCACAACCATTTACTGAACGCCGTAGAATACCACCGCGACAGCGAAATCAACATCGCCGTAACCGACCTGATCCTGATCCTCGGAAAAGAACAGGACATCACCGAAGACCACACCTACGACTCATCCAAAATGGAGGCCTTCTTAATCCCGGCCGGAACCACCATTGAAGTCTACGCAACCACCCTCCACTACGCACCATGCAACGTGGCAGCCAGCGGCTTCAAATGCGTCGTAGTCCTTCCAAAAGGAACCAATACCGACATCACCCTGGAAGAAAAACACACCCCGGAAGACGACCTGCTCTTCGCCAGAAACAAATGGCTCTTAAGCCACCCGGATGCAAACATCGCTGGAAGCGTAGCAGGCATCAAAGGAGAAAACCTCTCGGTAAAATAAAACCAGAGACAAAACCAGAAATCAGAAACACTGCCCCAAAAGAGCAGTTCTGAACATAAAAAGAAACTAAAAACCAAGAAAACCCAAAAAAGGAGGATCTTCAAAAATGATCAACAATACACCGGAAATCAAATTAGGTATCGTTGCAGTAAGCCGTGACTGCTTCCCGAACAGCCTTTCCGAGAACAGAAGAAAAGCAGTCGTAAAAGCATACGACGGAGAAATCTACGAATGTCCAATCATCGTCGAGAATGAAATCGACATGATGAACGCACTCGAAGATCTGAAAAAAGCAGAGTGTGATGCACTTGTTGTATACCTTGGAAACTTCGGACCGGAGACCGAGGAAACCCTGCTTGTAAAATACTTCGACGGACCTTGCATGGTAGTAGCAGCAGCAGAAGAGACCGGCGACGACCTTGTAGGCGGACGCGGCGATGCATACTGCGGCGTTCTGAACGCAAGCTACAACCTGAAACTGCGCAACCTGCACGCATACATTCCGGAGTACCCGGTTGGCGATGCAGAAGACGTAGCAGCCATGATCAAAGATTTCGTACCGGTTGCAACTGCAGTTGTAGCTGTTAAGAACCTGAAAATCATCAGCTTCGGACCGCGTCCGACCAACTTCCTGGCATGTAACGCACCGATCAAACAGCTGTACAACCTTGGCGTAGAAATCGAAGAGAACTCCGAGCTTGACCTGTTTGAAGCATTCAACAAACACGCAGGCGACGAGAGAATCCCGGCAGTCGTAGAAGATATGGCAAAAGAGCTCGGCGAAGGAAACCTGAAACCGGAAATCCTGCCGAAACTGGCTCAGTACGAGATCACCCTGTTAGACTGGATCGAAGCACACAAAGGCTCCAGAAAATACGTAACCCTGACCGGAAAATGCTGGCCGGCATTCCAGACACAGTTCGGATTCGTTCCTTGCTATGTCAACAGCCGTCTGACCAAGATGGGCATCCCGGTATCCTGTGAGGTAGATATCTACGGAACACTGTCCGAGTTCATCGGAACCGTTGTATCCAAAGACACCGTAACACTCCTCGACATCAACAACACCGTTCCGAAGGATATGTATGAGAGCGAAATCAAAGGCAAATTTGATTACACCTTAAAAGATACCTTCATGGGATTCCACTGCGGAAATACCGCTTCCACCAAACTGGCATTCTGCTCTATGAAATATCAGATGATCATGGCAAGAACCCTTCCGGAAGAAGTAACACAGGGTACCCTCGAGGGAGATATCGTTCCTGGAGACATCACCTTCTATCGTCTGCAGAGCACATCTGACGCAAAACTGCGCGGATACATCGCAGAGGGCGAGGTTCTTCCTGTAGCAACACGTTCCTTCGGAAGCATCGGTATCTTCGCTATTCCGGAGATGGGCAGATTCTACCGTCACGTACTGGTAGAGAAAAACTATCCGCATCACGGCGCAGTAGCATTCGGACACTTCGGAAAACCGTTATTCGAAGTATTCAAAATGCTCGGTGTTGAAGTAGATGAGATCGGCTACAACCAGCCGAAGGGTGTTCGTTACCCGACAGAGAATCCGTGGGGCTAATCCGTTCCGGAAGAATCACTGAAAAATAAGAAAGATATGCAGTAACGCATAAGCAAAAGGGCGGAGCAGAGATCTAGGTCTGCTGCCGCCCTTTTTGAAAAAGAGTAGAAAAAGGAGATTCGACATGTATTTTATTGGTGTTGACCTTGGTACTTCCGCTGTCAAACTGCTTCTGATGGACGAGGAAGGCAAAATTGTAAATATTGTATCGAGAGAGTATCCGCTGTATTTCCCGCATCCAGGCTGGTCTGAGCAGAAACCGGAAGACTGGTGGGAGCAGAGCAAAGAGGGAATCCGCGAGCTGGTAAAAGACGTAGACAAATCCCAGGTAGCCGGCATCAGCTTCGGCGGCCAGATGCATGGCCTTGTCATCCTGGATGAGAACGATAACGTCATCCGCCCGGCGATCCTCTGGAACGACGGCCGTACCGCAAAACAGACCGATTATCTGAACACCGTAATCGGAAAAGAAAAACTCTCCGAGTACACCGCAAACATTGCATTTGCAGGCTTTACCGCACCGAAGATTCTCTGGGTGAAAGAAAATGAGCCGGATAACTTCGCAAAAATCTGCAAAATCATGCTTCCAAAAGATTACCTGGCATACCGTCTCTCCGGCGCATTCGTAAGCGACTACTCCGATGCATCGGGCATGCTTCTGATGGATGTCAAGAACAAATGCTGGTCCAAAGAGATGGCAGAAATCTGCGGTATTTCCCTGGAGATGCTGCCGGAGCTCCATGAGAGCTTTGACGCTGTCGGAACCTTAAAACCGGAAGTAGCAGCAGAACTTGGACTGCCGGAGACCTGTAAAGTTGTAGCAGGAGCCGGAGACAACGCAGCAGCCGCAGTCGGAACCGGAACCGTAGGCGACGGCATGTGCAACGTTTCCCTTGGTACAAGCGGAACCGTATTCATTTCCAGCAACAAATTCGGCGTAGACAGCCACAATGCCCTGCACGCATTCGCACACGCAGACGGCCACTATCACCTGATGGGATGCATGCTGAGTGCAGCTTCCTGCAACAAATGGTGGATGGATGAAATCATCCGCACAAAAGAATATACAAAAGAGCAGGAGAACATCACAAAACTTGGCGAGAATAATGTATTCTTCCTGCCGTATCTGATGGGCGAGCGTTCCCCGCACAACAACCCGGATGCAAGAGGAACCTTCATCGGCCTGACCATGGACACCACAAGAGAGGATATGACCCAGGCTGTTCTCGAGGGCGTTGCCTTTGCGATCCGCGATTCCTTTGAGATAGCAAAATCCCTCGGTATCCAGATCGAGAGAACGAAAATCTGCGGAGGCGGTGCAAAGAGCCCGCTGTGGAGACGCATGATCGCAAACGTGCTGAACATCAAAGTGGACCGTATTGAGTCCGAGGAAGGCCCGGCACTTGGCGGAGCCATGCTGGCAGCCGTTGCCTGCGGTGTCTTTTCATCCGTAGAAGAGGCGGCAGAAAAAATTGTTCGTGTGACAGAGACCATCGAGCCGGAACCGGAACTGGTTGAGAAATATGAGCGCCAGTATCAGAAATTTGCAAAGATTTATCCGACCGTAAAAGATCTGTTTACAGAGCTGCTGCAATAAAAAGAGGTAAGAAATAAGATGAAGAAAGTGGAACATGGGAAAACATTTGACCGGAATGCAGCAAACCCGCCGGCGTTTGAAATCTTTCACAACACCGTGACAGAAGGCTATCCGGAGCACTGGCATACCGCAATTGAAATTATCATGCCGACCAGAGGCGAATATGAGGTTGTTGTCGGAAAAGACAGCTATAATCTCAAAGAGGGCGACATCATTATGATCAATTCCGGCGTTGTACACGGAATGAGATTCGTATCCCAGGGAGAACGGATTGTCATGCTGGTGGAACCGGGCTGTGTGGAGAATCAGGAAGAAATGGAAACGATTTTCCTGCGGCTTCCGGCCATCTACTTCAAAAAAGAGGATGAGGAAGATCCCTTCTATCTGTTTCTACGCAGCCAGATTCTGGAACTGGTGCGGGAATACGATAATGAGGGCGCAGTGATGACGCACAGAATCTGCACCGGCCTCAAAGAGCTTTTTTCAGAGTTTGGCCGCAAGGGCTTTTCGGATGCCAACGCGCAGAATACGTTCGGGGCAATGAAACAGCAGGAATATATAGAGGCTGTTTTAAGCGTCTGCCGTTATATCAATGTCCATTATATGGAGAATCTTTCTCTCGAGGAAGTAGCTGCGGTCAGCGGATTTTCCAAGTTCCACTTTACCAGAATTTTCAAGCAGTACATGAACATGACATTCTATGAGTACCTCAATTCTAAACGCGTCAAACGCGCAGAGGAGCTTCTGTACGACAAAAAGATGAGTATCACGGATGTGGCGATGAATTCCGGATTCTCTTCTTTAAGTGCCTTCAACCGTACCTTCAAGACGGTAAAGGCCTGTTCGCCGAGCGATTACCGCAGACAGCGGGAGTCGATGGTACAGGCTTTGCTGATGCAGGGATAAAAGGACTTGTATTTCACACTTTACTGTGCTAAAATGGTAGTATTCCAAGTTATAAGAATGAGATGGGGACTTAATTTTCGTACAGGAGGGCTTGAAATGAACAAGAAACTTCATTCAGAAGCAGTAGACCAGCTTTTTGAGGCAATTTTGTGTCTGAAGAATAAGGAAGAATGCTATACTTTTTTTGAGGATGTATGCACCATCAATGAACTGCTTTCGCTGTCGCAGCGGTTTGAAGTGGCGAAAATGCTGCGGGAGAAGAGAACGTATCTGGAAATTTCCGAAAAGACGGGAGCATCCACGGCGACGATCAGCCGCGTGAACCGTTCCTTAAGCTATGGAAACGACGGATATGAGATGGTGTTTGAACGGATGGAAAAGAAAGAAAATGTGTAAAATCAAAAAAGACGGTGCGATTCCAACGCAGCCGTCTTTTTTGATTTTACACGTTTGTTCTTAATTTTTCTTTTTCGGATCAGAAGGCGCCGCGAGGGATGCCAGTTCATCCACCATGTGCTCGATCATCTGTTTTTTCAGATAGACATCGAAACTCAGCAGACAGATAAACGAAAAGAGCTGGAGAAATTCCCGGTCCTCCTCCGGTGAGCTGCCGAACATGGACTTGGATACATCCGCTTTTTTCAGAAGATCTTCTTTTACGGATGCAATTTCTTCTTTTTCCATCTGGAAAATTTCGTCGTAGATATCTTTGATGGAAAAGCCGCTCTCCGTGCCGAAATACCGATCGGTGATCGGGGCGAGCAGTGTCTGGATATCCGTGATCGAGAGGATGTTTTTAAAGTAGTAAATAAAAACCAGAAGCATCATGTGCTCCGGCGAATATTTCTTTTTGACCGGCGGCGGGAGCAGCTTGTTTTTTGCATAGTTGTTGATCATTGTTTTTGTCAGAACCTTATCGGACTCGAAGCGGCGCGAAGAAGCGAGCTGTGCGTCCATAAAGGTCGTGACCTGGTCCATATATAAAGCAATGTTCGGGATTTCCCCCGGGCGGATGCCTTCGAGAGAATCCAGTGAATTCAGTAAATCATGAAGAATTTTATCTGAGTCTATCGTCATTTGTTATCACCTCACGGTTCCCATTATATAGTTTTTAATACCAGATAGCAAGGACTTTGCGAAAAAAAGTTTCCATGATAAAAATGCAACGTATGTTCGTTCTTACTTGTAACCGGGGCGGATTTGTTATATACTGAGATGCATGTGAAAAGATTCGAAGCAGATGAAGGAGAAAGAACATGAATCAGACAGAAACAGGATTAAACCCGATGCAGATGGAAGCTGTGGAGCACACCGAAGGGCCGCTTCTGATCCTTGCAGGTGCCGGTTCGGGAAAGACGAGGGTACTGACGCACCGCATCGCCTCCCTGATCCGGGACAAAGGCGTCAATCCATGGAATATTATGGCGATCACCTTTACGAATAAGGCCGCCGGAGAAATGCGTGAGCGTGTCGATAAAATCGTGGGATACGGATCGGAGCGGATCTGGGTCAGCACCTTCCATTCCAGCTGCGTGCGGATTCTGCGCCGCCATGCTGAACGTCTGGGATACGCCAACAATTTTGCAATTTACGATACCGATGACCAGAAATCGCTGATCAAGGACATCATGAAACGGCTCCAGATGGATCCGAAACTGTACCGCGACCGTGCGATCATGGCGGCAATTTCGTCCGCAAAGGATGAGATGATCGAGCCGGACCAGTACCGGATTGACGCGGGAATCGACTGGAAGCTGCAGAAGTATGCGGCAGTTTATGCGGAGTATCAGGCAGAGTTAAAGAAAAACAATGCGATGGACTTCGATGATCTGCTGGTACAGACAGTAAAATTATTCCAGCAGTTCCCGGAAGTGCTCGACTATTATCAGGAGCAGTTCCGCTATATCATGGTCGATGAGTATCAGGATACCAACACGGTTCAGTTCCGCTTTGTGAGCCTTCTGGCGGCAAAATACCGCAATCTCTGCGTTGTCGGCGATGATGACCAGTCGATCTACAAATTCCGCGGGGCGAATATTGAAAATATTCTGAGTTTTGAGCATGTATTCCCGGATGCGAAGGTCATTAAACTGGAGCAGAATTACCGTTCCACGCAGAATATTCTGAATGCGGCAAATGAAGTGATTGCGAATAACCAGGGACGAAAAGCAAAACGCCTGTGGACAGAGAATCCGGAGGGTGACCTGATCGATCTGCGGCAGTTCCAGAGCGGTTTTGAGGAGGCGGAGTACGTGGCAGGAGAAATCACGCGCGGCGTCCGCACGGAGGGAAAGAAGTACCGTGATTATGCAATTCTCTACCGTACCAACGCACAGTCCCGTCTTTTTGAGGAGAAACTGCTGCTTGCAAATGTTCCATATAAAATCGTGGGCGGTGTTAACTTCTATGCGAGACGCGAGATCAAGGATCTGCTGGCGTATCTGCGTGTGATCGAGAACCCGGAGGATGACCTTGCGGTACTGCGTATCATCAACGTTCCGCGGCGCGGTATCGGAGCGGCGACGATCAACAAAGTGCAGGACTGGGAGGCAGAGCAGGGCATCCGTTTCTACGATGCGCTTCTCGAGGCCGAGTATGTGCCGGGGCTGATGCGGTCTTTAAATAAGATTAAATCCTTCACGTCCTTTTTACAGGTACTCCGCGCGAAAGCAGATTATCTGTCGGTCAAAGAGCTGCTGAATGAAATCATCGAGGAGACCGGCTATGTAGCAGATCTGCAGGCGGAGGGAACCGAAGAAGCGGCAGCCCGCATCGAGAACATCGACGAGCTGATTTCAAAGATTGCGGATTATGAGGAGAGCGCCGAACAGCCATCTCTCGGTGGTTTTCTGCAGGAGGTTGCGCTGGTGTCTGATATCGACTCGGTGGATGAGGAGAGCGATTACGTGCTGTTGATGACACTGCATTCCGCAAAAGGACTGGAGTTCCCGAACGTATTCCTTGCCGGCATGGAGGATGGCATTTTCCCGAGCTACATGACGATCACCGGGGATGATCCGTCGGAGCTGGAGGAGGAGCGCCGTCTCTGCTACGTGGGCATCACGCGTGCGATGCAGCATCTGACGTTGACGTGTGCGCGCCAGAGAATGATCCGCGGCGAAGTGCAGTACAACAAGATGTCCCGTTTTGTCAAAGAGATTCCGCGGGAGCTGATTTCCCTGGAGCGGGAGCGCGGGGAGATCGAAGACCAGAAACCGAAGATGGACATTCCGACGAGAGGCAGCGTCTATGCGGCGATGAAGCAGGCATTTCGCGAGAAGCCGCAGCAGGCGAAAACCTTCAGTGCGCAGAAGGCGACGAAACTCGATTACGAAATCGGGGATACGGTGCGCCATATCAAGTTCGGTGTCGGCATTGTCACGGATATCGTGGACGGCGGAAGAGATTATGAAGTTACCGTCAACTTTGACCAGGCTGGTACGAAGAAAATGTTTGCTTCGTTTGCAAAACTGAAAAAGTTATAAGGAGAACGAGAGCGTGCCGGAAAATAAAATTCCGGCACGCTCTTTTTTCGACTGATGCGTCAGACGCTCAGGTGGTAATCAGGGTGGAATAGCCGTCGCGGCGCAGGCGGCGTTCCATCAGAATGGCATTTCCGAGCTGGCGGTAAGCGCCGACCTGGACTTTGAAAAAGCCGTCCTCGGCGAGAAGAAAAGCGGGATAGCCCTGGTCGAGAAGGTCGTAAAGCATACGGTCGGCATTCTGGCGGATGCGGAAAAGGCCGGTCTGGACACGGTAGAAGGTTTCCGGTGTATCGGAAGGATTTTCCTGTTCCGGCGGCGTGGGATGGGGCGAAGCGGAAGCAGTGACGGTATCCGCTGTTGAAACGGACGGACGGGCGGCCTCCGTTTCCGCAGCGCGCCGGTCAGCCTCCGTGACCGTCTCGAGATCCAGCGTTCCAAGCACTGCATCCGCGATGGCGCGGGCGATTTCTTCCAGCTTTTCATCGTAGAGCGTATTGTCCTGCTCATTGTTCAGAAAGCCGGTTTCAATCAGAAGAGCCGGCATTTTCGTCCGCCGCAGAACAACGAGCCCTGGCCGTGCCTTGACACCGAGATTCCGGAATCCCAGCTCCGAGAGCGCGCCGTTAATGTTTTCTGCCATTGTCTGTTTGATGCCGGAGTTGTCATAGACAAGCGTTTCCACGCCGGTATACTGGTTCGGTTCCTCCGAAGAATTCCGGTGAAAAGAAATAAAAAAGTCGGCATCCGCCTGATTGGCCATCTGCGCCTTTTCAAACGGCGTCTGATAAACATCGGTTGTGCGGGTATAAATGACAGAGACACCCTGCCGGGAAAGAAGCTCGCCGACCGCGATGGCGAGGGAAAGATTGTCATCCTTTTCCCTGCGTCCCTCATAGACAGCGCCCGGATCACTTCCCCCGTGTCCGGCATCGATTACGATAGTATAGGGCATAAGATCAAAGCTCCTGAAAATACGGTTCTACTTACGATATGAAGAAAGGACGAAAAAGGTTATACTTTTTTTAGTTTTATTTCATTGTATCGTATACGGGCGGTGTGTTAGAATAGGAGATAACATTAGGAAAGTGTGTCAAAAAATCTGCGGAGGATACAAAAGACACACAGATGAGAGTGAGGATTTCATGAGAATTACAATATTCAGTCTGGGGGGACTGCTTGGGCAGTATGTGACCAACACGGCGCTTCTTCACGGCGCACAGGTGACCGCCTACGTGCCGGATGCAAAAGCGATCTGGCCGAGAAAAAATCTGACCGTGATTGAGGGAAGCCTTCAGAACCGGGAACGCGTGCTGGAGGCACTGCTGGAAGCGGATGCAGTCATCAGCGTGCTGACTCCGATGCGTGTGAAACATGTAAAAGAAGAGGAGACACCGCTGGCTGACGGAAACGCGATGATTCTCTCAGCCATGAAGCAGCTTGGAAAAACGCGGTTTGTGACGGTAGGCCATGTCTGCATTCATGCGTTTGGAGACTGCGAGGACAAATACCAGAGAATGAGTACGAAATTCATGCAGATTTTCTGGCCAGGTGTCTATAAAGATATGCAGAAGATGGGACAGGTTCTGGCACGGAGCGATCTGAACTGGACACTGGTGCGGACGTGTCCGGGAAGAGACGGAAAAGTGAAAAAGGTAGGGCAGAACTGCAGTATTTCGCTGGACGGCAGCCAGTTCCGGCCTGGATACTCGAGAGAGGCCCTGGCGGAATTTCTGTACGAGGCGGCCGCCGATCAGCAGATGTACAGCAGAAAAATGCCCATTTTTTACAGAGAGGGGTAAGAATGGATTTTTCAATTTTATATGCACTGCAGCATCTTCACAATGCAGTGCTCGATCGGGTGATGGTGGGAATTACTTCACTTGGAAATGCGGGATGGATCTGGATTGCGCTGACTGCCGTTTTCTTAATCCTTCCGAAATACCGGAAATGCGGTGTAAGAATGGCGATCGCGCTGATTTTAGATTTGATTTTATGTAATCTGGTGTTAAAGCCGCTGGCAGCGCGCCCGCGTCCGTGCTGGATTGACGAGCAGGTAAAGCTGCTGGTTGCCGCTCCGAAGGACTATTCCTTCCCATCGGGCCATTCGGCAGCCTCGTTTGCGGCGGCAGTCTCTATTTTTGTGATGCACAAAAAAGAAGGAGCTGCCGCACTGATTCTGGCCTGCCTGATTGCATTTTCCAGACTGTATCTGTTTGTGCATTTCCCGACCGATGTCCTGGCGGGAATTGCGGTTGGTTTTATCTGTGCTTTTCTGGCTGCGAAGATCCAGAACGGTTTTCTTCTTCATTCTCGAGGTCGATAAAACGGAACGAAAGCATCAGATACAGAATTTCATCCGGGCTGGAAAGATCAGATTCTAAAATTTCCTTGATCTTTTCCAGGCGGTAGAGCAGGGTACTGCGGTGGATAAAAAGCTCACGCGCCGTCTGGACGACATTGCAGTGGTTGTCCAGATAGCAGCGGAGCGTCCGCATATAGTCACTGCCGGAGCTGTCGTCGTGCTCCTGCAGAAAGAGAAGTCTCTCATGGCACAGCATGTAGCCTGGGAGCTTTTTTGTTGCCTGATCGAGGATGTAGTCAAACGAGATATCGTTGAACGGATGCATCCGCTTGTCCGGGTATTTTCGCGTGCCGAACTGCAGGGCGATTTTTGCCTGGATATACTGGCGGCGCAGATTCATGTGGCCGTTCATGCAGCGCGAAAAGCCGGCATTTAAGGAGCTGTCCTCCACAAAGTGCACCATGCGTTCCATCAGATCGGTCATGGAAAAATCGGACAGCGTGAGGTTAAAGAACGCAACGATACCGCCGCCGTGCGGAAACGCGGAGCAGCCGGTCAGAATATTTTCCAGATAGGCGCAGACCGAGTTTGCCGTCAGGTTTTTCTGATCCATATCGGAGAGCTGCAGATAGAGGCAGCAGTAGGTGTGGCGGGAATGCCAGCCGAGCGCATCGAGAGCCTGGCTGACCGCAATATAGTCGGCCATCCGGTCGTCGAGGGCACGGAGCAGCACGGTGTGAAGCGACTGCGCCGGCGAGGTTTTCTGCATCACATTGTGCAGGAAGGCGTGATGGATCATTTCTGCAAGAAATTCAAGAAGAAAGCCTTCGGAATCAGAAAGATCCTTTTTTGTGTCGAGGAGCAGCAGGCGGTAGGCGCTCTGACCATGCTGCGTGATGTTGACGCAGAGGGAACCAAGTCCCGTTACGTGATCCGGAAAGCGGAACCATCCATCGAGATCGCGGACGGACGCGTATTCGCTGCTTTCTGTCAAGGAGAGCAGAAGCGGGCGCGTTGCATCGAGGGAGCCAAACACCTTCTCGGGAAAAAAGGAAGGTTCTTCGGACGCTGCGGCGATGATGGAAAAATCCATGCCGACCACCATCAGGGGGTGGGCAAAAACAGGCAGGGAGAGATTTAAAAGATGCTGGATCGATTTTCCGTCGAGCCGTGCCTGCATCAGCTCCTTCTGCCAGGAATCGTACGTCCAGAAAAGCTCCTGCAGGAACGAAAAAACAGCGGATACGCTGCTCTTAACGGCGATCGAAACCGGAGCCGGAAGTTCCTCCGGCAGTTCTTCGGTACAGAGAAGAAAAAGGGAGCTGCTTTCTTCCAGGAGGGAGGAAAGAGAGCCGATCTGTTCTTCTGTGCAGAGAAAGACACGGTGCGCAGTGGCTGCGGAGCCTGTCTGATAAAGAACAGGCAGCTCCAGTGTGCCGGAGAGCGGCAGGTTTTCCGGTGCAAGAACCGAAAAAGCGCTGCTTAGTTTATAAGCGAGAAATGCGGGGGAGAGCTTCATCTTATCATCCTCCCTGCGCGTGTCATATCGTAAAAATTCATAAAAACCTCCTCAGAAATGAGTGACGTTCTGCGGACGAAACCGCGGTACTTTTTATTTTAGCAGAACAAAAAGGTCTGTCAAGAAAGAAAAGACAGGGGTGCGGGAATTTTTACGGCGGCAACAAGTTAAGATTTTGTGAAGATAGTTGTGGTTTGCGGGGAAAACTGCTACAATATGGCTGATTTGGTTACTGTTCACTCAGCAGTGAAACACTTGTTGTTTCGCTGCGTAAGAACATGATTCAGGTGATTTGAAGTGGTTTTTTACAGAAGAAAAAGGAAGGTATGACTTTGATGTATCATATTATAGTAAATAAAAAATCGCGGTCGGGGCGCGGCGAGAAGCTGTGGCCGGTGATTGAGGGCGAGCTTGAGCGGCGCAGGACGGAATTTCGTGTATATCCGACAAAGTATCACGGAAGCGCACGGGAGACGGCAGCACGGCTGACCGCGAAAGGGGTATGGAATCTCGATGATGTCCTTCTGGTGATCGGCGGAGACGGTACGGCGAATGAGGCGGTCGATGGAATCACCAGCCTGTCGGATGTAAAGTTCGGTTATATTCCAACGGGAAGCGGCAACGATTTTGCGCGCGGTGCCGGAATTCCCTCCGATCCGCTGCAGGCGCTGGAAGCTGTGCTGAAAGGGGAGGAAAAGGAGATCAACATTGGAACGGCGCTTCTTGGCAGCCAAAAGCGGAGATTTCTCGTCAGCACCGGCATCGGTTTTGATGCAGGCATCTGCCACGAGGCGCTGGCATCAAAAATCAAGAATACGCTGAACCGGCTGCATCTGGGAAAACTTACGTATGTGATGATTGCACTGCGGCAGCTCTTTTATCTCGAACCGTTCACGCTGGATGCAGCTCTGGAAAACGGAGAACACCGTTCGTTTGAAAATGTTCTTTTTGCAGTGGCAATGAATTTTTCGTACGAAGGCGGCGGCTTCTGCTTCTGCCCGGAGGCGGACGGGACGGATGATCTGCTCGACGTGATGGTGGTTTCCAATCTTGCCAAATGGAAAGTCAGCTATCTTCTGCCGATGGCGCTGTTTGGACGCCACACGGGATTTCCTGAGGTACATATGGAGCGGTGCAGCAGCCTTTCCTTTCAGACAGACCGCGCGGAACCGGTCCACCTGGACGGAGAATCGGGCGGACACCGCACGGAGGAAAGGATCGGACTGGAAACGGAGCGTCTCCGCCTTTTGGGCGACTGGGTGAAAGAAGGGATGGAAAGATGATGTTCTGGATCATATTTTTTGCAGTGCTTGCCTTCCTGGCAGCAGGTTATTTCTTTTCCATTCTGCCGGCTACATCGAGACGGCAGGAATGTCTGAAATTTGCGGAATGGAATTATGCGCACCGCGGTCTGTGGAACGCGGCGGAGGGAGTTCCGGAGAATTCTCTTCCGGCTTTTGCCCGCGCGGCGGAGCAGGGATATGCCATCGAGCTGGATATTCAGATCACAAAGGATGGCCGGATTGTGGTGTTCCACGACGACACGATGAAGCGGATGTGTGGAAACGAGGGAAAAATCAGCGATTATACGTATGAGGAACTCCAGCAGTTCCATCTGGGCGACAGCACGGAAAAGATTCCGCTGCTTCGTGAGGTACTGCAGACGGTAGACGGCCGCGTGCCGCTTTTAATCGAAATCAAGATGCCGGGACTTTCCACGGCGGTCTGTGCGGGATTTCAGAAGGAGATGGAGGGGTACACCGGTATGTTCTGCATGGAATCCTTCAACAGCCTGGCCCTCCGCTGGTGCCGCCGCCACATGCCGCAGACGTTGCGCGGCCAGCTTTCCGGCCGTTTTTCAAAGGATGATAAGGTGCATCTGATCCTGCGGATAATGGCGCGTCATCTGATGCTGAATTTTATCGGGAAACCGGATTTTATCGCCTACGACCACCGCTATGCCGACTGCCCGGGCTTCCTGATCGACCGTATGCTGTTTCGGACACCGGCATTTGCATGGACGGTAAAAGATGAGCATGTATATAACCGGACACGGAAAAAATTCGACGCGGCGATCTTTGAACATTTCCATCCCAAGGACGGTTTTCAGAAACCGATGAATTGTTTCTTAAAAAATAATAAAGCTTATTGACTTCGGTTTTCGGTGTGCTATAATTTCAGCAGGTTGAAGAGAAAAACCTCGTCAGAAAAGTGGAGGGAAACTATGAAGACAATAAAAAAATATAAGCATTTTCTTCCGGTAGTGGTTTATGGTATTTTCTATCTGAAATGTTTTCAATATCTGGAAACTCACATTACGAAAGGTTATCATCTGATTCATACTCCGTTTGATGATATGATTCCGTTCTGTGAGTTTTTTGTGATTCCTTATTTTATGTGGTTTGGATATATTGCATGGTCTGTCCTTTATTTCGGCTTCTGCAACAAGAACCGCAGAGAATATTATCAGCTGATTATCAACCTGGGAATCGGAATGACGGCGTTCCTCGTGATCTCCTATCTGTACCCGAACGGCCAGAACCTGCGCCCGACGGTATTCCCACGGGAGAACATTTTCACGGATCTGGTCAGAGGCCTTTACCTGACAGACACACCGACCAACGTATTCCCAAGTATTCACGTATATAATTCCGTAGCCGTAGCTGTTGCCGTAGAACACAGCGAGCAGCTCAAAAACCGCCCGGTATTCCGAAACGTCTGCCTGGGCCTGACGGTGCTGATTGTGTTTTCGACCATGTTTTTAAAACAGCACTCCGTATCGGATGTGTGCTGTGCGCTTGTTATGAATGCGGGAACCTGTATGCTGCTGTACCGGCCGGCAAAGGCGGGGAATGCACTGCGGACACGGGAGAAAAAAGCGAAATATAGAATGTAAAAACGGAAACGGACGGCCCGCGCACCAGAAAGTGCGCGGGCCTGACGGTTTAGGACGAGAGAGAATGGGTGATGAGTGGGATGGTAGTGCAGGAAAAATGGAATGCGTCCGTCTATTAAGAAACAAAACTTATAAAACATATAAGATATATTAATTTCATTTATAAAGATAAATATGCTATTCTGTAAGTAACGAAAGATTGTCCCGTTTTTGGGGGACTATGATTCAGACAAATGGAGGATAAAAATGAGTACAGTCAGACGCGTTTATGTGGAGAAAAAGCCGGAATTTGCGATTAAGGCGAAAGATCTGAAGCATGAAATCAAGCACTATCTGAACATCCAGACCGTAACCAACGTACGGGAGCTGATCCGGTACGATGTAGAAAATATCAGTGATGAGACATATGAGAAAGCATGTAAAGTAGTCTTTGCAGAGCCGCCGGTTGATATCTGCTATCAGGAAGATTTCCCGCGTGCAGAAGGTGCGAGAGTATTTTCCGTAGAATTCCTTCCGGGACAGTTTGATCAGAGAGCCGATTCTGCCGTACAGTGCGTGCAGTTCTTAAAAGAAGACGAGCAGCCGATCATCCGCTCCGCCGTTACGTATGTTATCGAAGGAGAGATGACTGATGAGCAGTTTGACGCAGTCAAAGCACACTGCATCAATCCAGTAGACTCCAGAGAGACAGGACTTGAAAAACCGGAAACCCTCGTGACAAAATTTGAAGAGCCGGCAGACGTCAAAATCTTCGACGGATTCATCGACATGCCGGAGGCAGAATTAAAAGCCCTGTACGATTCCCTCGGCCTTGCCATGACCTTCAAAGACTTCCTGCATATCCAGAACTACTTCCGCGGCGAAGAAAAACGCAATCCATCCATGACCGAGATCCGCGTACTCGATACCTACTGGTCCGATCACTGCCGCCATACCACCTTCTCCACCGAGCTTACCAACGTGACCTTCGGCGAAGGCGACTACTACGAGCCGATGAAAAAAAGCTACGACCGCTACTTAAGCGACCGTGAGGTACTCTACAAAGGCCGTGACGACAAATTCATCTGCCTTATGGACCTTGCCCTTCTGGCAATGAAAAAACTGAAATCCGAAGGAAAACTCGCAGATCAGGAAGAGTCTGATGAAATCAACGCATGCTCCATCGTCGTACCGGTAGATGTAGATGGAAAAGACGAAGAGTGGCTGATCAACTTCAAAAACGAGACCCACAACCACCCGACCGAGATCGAGCCGTTCGGTGGTGCAGCAACCTGCCTTGGCGGTGCAATCCGTGACCCGCTTTCTGGCAGAACCTATGTATATCAGGCAATGCGTGTGACCGGAGCCGCAGATCCGACCCGTCCGCAGAGCGAGACACTCGAAGGAAAACTTCCGCAGAAAAAACTCGTAAGAGAAGCAGCACACGGCTACAGCTCCTATGGAAACCAGATCGGTCTTGCAACCGGCTATGTCAAAGAAGTTTACCATCCGGACTACGTGGCAAAACGTATGGAGATCGGAGCTGTCCTTGGAGCAGCACCGCGCCGTGCCGTTGTCCGTGAAAATTCTGATCCGGGCGATATCATCATCCTGCTCGGCGGCCGTACTGGAAGAGACGGCTGCGGCGGTGCAACCGGTTCCTCCAAAGTACATACGACAGAATCCATCGAGACCTGCGGTGCAGAGGTACAGAAAGGAAACGCACCGACTGAGCGTAAACTGCAGAGACTGTTCCGCCGCGAGGAAGTCAGCCTTCTGATTAAAAAATGCAACGACTTCGGTGCAGGCGGAGTTTCCGTTGCCATCGGCGAGCTGGCACCGGGCCTTAAGATCAATCTGGACAAAGTACCGAAAAAATATGCCGGCCTCGACGGAACAGAGATCGCCATCTCCGAGTCCCAGGAGCGTATGGCCGTTGTCATCGACCCGAAAGACCGTGAGCAGTTCCTGAAATATGCCGCAGAAGAGAACCTGGAGGCAACCGAAGTTGCAGTCGTAACCGAGGACCCGCGTCTGGTACTCTCCTGGAGAGGAAAAGAGATCGTCAATATTTCCCGTGCATTCCTGGATACAAACGGAGCACATCAGGAGAATGATGTCTTCGTAGAGATTCCAAAAGCAGAGGACACCCCGTTAAAAAGAAGCGGTGACATTGCCGACGTGAAAGAAAAATGGCTGTCCACCCTGTCAGACCTCAACGCATGCTCCCAGAAAGGTCTTGTCGAGATGTTTGACTCCTCCATCGGAGCAGCCAGCGTGCTGATGCCGTACGGTGGAAAATATCAGCTGACTGAAACTCAGGCCATGGTTGCAAAAGTGCCGGTTCCGGATGGAAAGACCAACACCGTTACCATGATGAGCTACGGCTTTGATCCATACGTATCGAGCTGGAGCCCGTATCACGGAGCAGTCTATGCCGTAACCGAGTCCCTGTCCCGCATCGTGGCAGTCGGCGGCGATTACAGCAAAGTCCGCTTCACCTTCCAGGAATATTTCCGCAGAATGACTGAGGATCCGCACCGCTGGAGCCAGCCGTTCGCAGCACTTCTTGGTGCATACGACGCACAGATGGGCTACGGCCTGCCGTCTATCGGAGGAAAAGACAGTATGTCCGGTACCTTCAACCATATCGATGTACCGCCGACACTCGTATCCTTCGCGGTTGACGTTGCAAAATTAAAAGATGTAGTATCTCCGGAGCTGAAAAACACAGGAGACAAACTCGTGTGGATCCACCTTCCAGTCGATGCACATCTGCTTCCAGAGTACGAAGGCGTCATGGAAACCTACAGAAAACTGCATGAGGATATGCAGAACGGCCGTGTGAAAGCCGCTTATGTCGTAGACCGTCAGGGTATCGTAGCAGCCGTATCCAAGATGGCATTCGGTAATGCTCTCGGCGTAACCATCGAGCACAATGTAGACGAGAGAGATCTCTTTACTCCATATATTGCAGATCTGATCTGCGAAGTTCCGGCTGAAAAAGTCGGAGAGCTGGCAAGCACCTACACCGTCATCGGTGAAGTGACAGACAAACCGGTTCTTTCCTATAAAGACACCGAAATCACCATCCGCGAGGCCGTTTCCGCATGGAACAAACCGCTGGAAAAAGTATTCAAGACCGTATCCGGTGCAGAGCTTCCGGATGTAGATGCCCTGAATGTGGCAGCAGCAGACGAAAACGGAATTGTTGCAGACAGCTGCTATCAGGCAAAGAGCATCCACGTATGCTCCCACAAGCTGGCACAGCCGACCGTATTCATTCCGGTCTTCCCGGGAACGAACTGTGAGTATGACAGCACCAGAGCTTTCGAGCGTGCCGGTGCAAAAGTTATCACTCAGGTATTCAGCAACCTTTCCGCAGAAGACATCCGCGGTTCTGTCGATGCCTTTGAAAAAGCCATCAACCAGGCGCAGATCATCATGTTCCCTGGCGGATTCTCCGCAGGTGATGAGCCGGATGGATCAGCAAAATTCTTTGCAACCGCATTCCAGAATGCGAAGATCAAAGAAGCTGTTACCAAACTGCTGAATGAGAGAGACGGACTTGCCCTTGGTATCTGCAACGGATTCCAGGCACTGATCAAATTGGGACTCGTTCCGTACGGTGAGATTCTCGGACAGACGGAAGATTCCCCGACTCTGACCTTCAACACCATCGGACGCCATATTTCCAAGATGGTTTACACGAAGGTTGTGACCAACAAATCCCCATGGCTGGCAGGCGCCGAGCTTGGCGGTGTTTACACCAACCCGGCATCCCACGGAGAGGGACGTTTCGTAGCATCGAAAGAGTGGATCGACAAGCTGATGGCAAACGGCCAGATTGCAACCCGCTACTGCGATGTCAACGGAAACCTGACCAACGACGAGTACTGGAATGTCAACGGTTCCTACTGCGGAATCGAGGGTATCACCAGCCCGGACGGCCGTGTCTTTGGTAAGATGGCACACGCAGAGCGCCGCGACAACGGCGTAGCAGTCAACATCTACGGAGAGCAGGATCTGAAGATCTTTGAGTCCGGTGTTGCTTACTTTAAATAAAATAAAACCAAAATAGAAGATTCCCGCAGAGAGGAAGAAAGCTCCTTTCTGCGGGAATTTTTTTGTCAGAAACAGTAATTTCTGATTTCGAAAGAAAAAATTTGATTATGCGCCGCGGTGCAGTTATAACGCAATATTTTGCTTTATTAACAAAAGTAATAAGGTCAAATAGTAGAAATATTCTGAAAAAATGAAAGATTTCGATAGTCTCAACACATTACATATATGACGGGCCCGGAAGAGAAGGACAGCGAAATAACAGGAGGGAGAAAGAAGTGTATGAGACAAGAGGAGGAACGATTTTTTCAGATCATATTCGAGAAAAACAGTCATGTGCTGTTCCGTTATATCTGCGGTCAGTTGAACAATGACCGGGAGACGGCGAAGGATGTGCTGAACGATGTATGGGAGGTATTGGTGGTAAAATTTGAAACCGTTGCCGATCTCGAAGGAGAAGAGATGACGAAATGGCTGTTCTGTGTGGCAAAAAACAAGATCAAGAATCAGCGCAGAAAACATTATTATCAGAATGAAGTTTCCTATACACAGTATCAGAAAGAGAACAGAAATGAAGGGGAGGCGGGCGCGACAGCCGAGATTGAGGAACGAATGGTGATGCAGAACTGCATCCAGAACCTGAATCCGATGGATCAGCGCATTTTCTGGGGGAGAGCATATGGATTCAGCTACAAAGAGCTCAGCGGATTCTGCAAGAAAAGCGAGCAGGCGCTGCAGTGCCAGTACAGCCGCGCAATCAAGAAACTGCAGGGAATGATGAGTCAGGAAATCAGTCTGACGAGAGCGTAGAAAATGAAAATGGTATGCAGCGGAAACCTCAACTCTTACAATCTAAAAACAATAGAAATATCTAAAAAATTCTCTGCAGGAGAATATCCTGTGTCTAAAAATAAAGTGTTACCGTTTACATATCAAAAATCCGTTTTCCTCGTTGTCGTGGCGCGGAAATTGTGTTAAAATATTTTTAGAAAATTCACACGATGTGCGAGAAGGCAGAAAGGATGAAAACAACATGAAGGATGAGTACGTAGCCTATGTAGGCACTTATACCCATGGAAGCAGCATTGGTATTCATTTATATGATGTAAATGTAGAAGAAGGCACTCTGACAGAGCGAAAAGTCATACCGGTCAACAACTCTTCCCACATTGCCCGTTCCTTAAACGGCAAATACCTGTATTCGATTGCAGATGAAGGCGTTGCAGTGTTTGCAGTGGAGGATGACGGAGACCTGACCCCGATCAACAAAGTAGACATCGACGGCATGCGCGGCTGCTATCTGTCGGTGGACAAAACCGGAAGATACCTGTTCGTGGCAGGCTATCATGACGGAAAAGTAACCGTTGTACATACCCATAAGGACGGCCGCCTCGGAAGTCTGATGGACGGCGTGTTCCACAAGGGCCTTGGCAGTGTGGCAGAGCGTAACTTCCGCCCGCATGTCAGCTGTGTTGTTCCTACACCGGACAACAAATATGTCTGCGCAGTCGACAACGGCATTGACCAGATCAAAATGTACAAGCTGAACACACAGCGTGACCGCCTGAAACTGGTGGATATCCTACGCTGTGAGCGTGAATCCGGTCCGAGAGAGATCGTTTTCAGTGAATCCGGAAAATACGCGTATGTCATTTACGAGCTGATGAACAAAGTCGATGTATTCAGCTACCGTGATACGGGAAACGGACCGGAATTTGAAAAACTGCAGTCGATCAGCACCACATCCGCGAACGTGGACCAGGCGCACGACGCTGCATCCGGCATGTGCCTTTCCCCGGATCACCACTACCTGTTTACTTCTACAGCCGGAGACAATACCGTAGCAATGTTCCATATCGACCCAGAGACCGGCTGCCTGGAGAAGAAGTTTGCACTTCCGATCAGCGGCGAATATCCAAAGGATATTGCAATGTTCCCGGACGGAAAACATATCGCAGTGGCAAATCATGAGTCCAACACGATCACAACATTTACCGTTGATTATGAGAAAAACGTGCTGGTTCAGAAAGGCCGCCCGATGAAAGTGGAGACGCCGAACTGTATTCTGATTACGAAAAAAGGCGTTCACTAAAAAAATAACGCAAAAATGCCTGCAGGAAGAACTGTATCCCGCAGGCATTTTTTGTGTTGAAGCCAGAAAGAAGCAGTCCGGCCTTTATTTCTCGTCCGGAGCCCAGACTTTCTTTACATTGTCCAGTTTGGCGCTCATGCCGACAAGCAGTGCGTCCGCCAGGACAAGAGCGGTCATGCATTCCACGACAACAACGGCGCGTGCAACGACGATCGGGTCGTGGCGGCCTTTGATTTCGATGGCAATGTTTTCACCATCTTTGTTGATGGTCTGCTGGGAAGCAGCAACGGACGGGGTCGGTTTGAAACCAGCCCGGACAACGATATCGCTTCCGTCGCTGATACCGCCTAAAATACCGCCGGCGTGGTTGGTCAGCTTGACAATGGAGCCGTCCGCATTTAAATGGAAGGCATCGTTATTGGTAAGCCCGGTAGCTGTGCAGACCGAGAAACCGTCTCCGATTTCCACGCCTTTTACGGCGCCGATGGAGACGAGTGCTTTTGCAAGGTTGGCATCGAGCTTTTCAAACACCGGATCGCCGACACCGGCAGGCATATGGTGAACGACACATTCGACCACACCGCCGACGGAATTTTTTTCCGCCATGGCTTTTGTTAAAAGCTCGGAAGCCTTTTCGGCAGCCTCTGCATCCGGCATATTCAGGGCGTTATTCGCAATTTCAGCGGCATCAAAAGACTGGATTTCCGCGTCACCGATGGAGCGGGTGTAGGCGGAAACGGTGATGCCAAGCTCAGAGAGCATTTTTAAGGCGATGGCGCCTGCAGCCACGCGTGCGATCGTCTCGCGTCCTGAGGAGCGTCCGCCGCCGCGGTAGTCGCGGAAACCGTATTTTGCATCAAACGTATAGTCGGCGTGGCCCGGTCTGTAATAGGAAGCAATGTCGCTGTAATCTTTGGAATGCTGATCCTCATTCCATACCACCATGGAAATCGGGGTACCGCTCGTTTTTCCTTCGAAAGTGCCGGATAAAATCTGAACGGTATCGGATTCTTTCCGTTTTGTGGTAAAGCGGTTCTGTCCCGGCTTCCTGCGGTCGAGGTAAACCTGAATATCCTCCTCGGAAAGCGAAAGGCCGGCCGGCACTCCGTCCACAACAACGCCCACGCCTTTTCCATGAGACTCTCCCCAGGTGGTCAGTCTGAAGATGGTACCAAATGATGATCCTGCCATATATAAAGTCCTCCTGAATTTTTTCGTATATTTATAAAATAACTGGAAAAGATTTCTAATAAATTATACCGGAAAGTAAAACATTCGTAAAGCTCTTTTTCAGAGACGAAATTCACCGTTATACCGTTTGACAAACGAAAAGGCAGCACGTATAATGAGAATGTATTTTCGGGCAGTGAAAGCCGGTGAAATAAAACAAACGAAAAAGGAAGAGTGTGCATGAATTTTTTAGACAAAATGGAGCGAAAATATGGGAGATACGCGTTAAGCCATCTGACGATGTACATTATCGTAACGTACATTGCGGGCTATATCATTCAGCTTGCGGCCCCCATTATGAGACAGTATCTGACGCTGGAACCATACTATATTCTGCACGGACAGATCTGGCGTCTGGTGAGCTGGATTCTGATTCCGCCGAGCAGCCTTGATATCTTTACGATCATTATGCTGTTTTTCTACTACTCAATCGGAACGAGTCTTGAAAGAGCCTGGGGAGATTTCAAATATAACGTTTATATCTTTTCGGGTATTCTGATGACGATCCTCGGTTCCTTCCTGCTGTATGGAATCGAATATGCAGTGAATGGGTATCCGGCGCTGATGGGAACTGCATTCAGCACCTATTATATCAGCCTTTCTATTTTCCTTGGCTTTGCGATCAGTTTTCCGGATATGCAGGTGCTTCTGTACTTTATTATCCCGATCAAGATCAAATGGCTGGCATATCTTGATGTAGCGCTTCTTGCTTATAGCATGATTACCAGCATTCTGAGCGGAAACTGGGCAGGATGTGTTGTCATTTTGTGTTCCCTGGCAAATGTCCTGGTGTTTTTCCTGATGACAAGAAAAGGAAAGCATAACTCTTTCCGGCAGAACAGACGCAGGAAAGAATTTAAAAAAGCCGTATCAAGAGGAGAAGCCGAATACCGCAATCCAAATGGAATCACAAAACACAAATGTGCGATTTGCGGGCGGACGGAAAAGGATGATCCGAATCTGGAGTTCCGTTTCTGCTCCAGATGCAACGGAAATTATGAATACTGCCAGGATCACCTGTTTACGCATGAACATGTAAAATAAAGAAGGAGAGAAAGTATGAGAAGAACGAAAATTGTCTGCACCATGGGACCAAATACCAACTCACGTGACCTGATGAAAAAACTGATTGAAACCGGAATGGATGTTGCTCGTTTTAATTTTTCTCATGGAGACCACGATGAGCAGAAAATGCGTATGGATATGCTGAAAGAGCTTCGAAAAGAGCTGAAAACTCCTGTGGCAATCCTTCTGGACACCAAAGGACCGGAAATTCGTACCGGCGTTTTGAAAGATGGAAAAAAAGTAAATCTGGTAACCGGACAGACCTTTACCCTGACAACCGTTCAGGAGACCGGAGATGAAAATCACTGTTCTGTCAGCTATACCGGCCTTACCGACGATATTAAAGAGGGAGACACAATTCTGATCGATGATGGTCTGATCGGCCTGCGCGTAGAAAAAGTAAATGCACCGGAAATTGTCTGTACCGTAGTAAACGGCGGCGAGCTCGGAGAAAAAAAGGGTGTGAATGTACCAAACGTTTCGATCAATCTTCCGAACCTGACGGAGAAAGACAAAGGAGATCTTCTCTTTGGTATTGAACAGGATATTGATTTTGTAGCGGCTTCTTTTATCCGGAATGCAGAGGCAATTAACGAAATCCGTGAGTTCCTTGTGGCAAACGGAGGAGAGCATATTGATATCATTGCGAAGATCGAAAATGCGGAGGGTGTGCAGAACATCGACAGCATCATCGATGCGGCAGATGGTGTGATGGTTGCAAGGGGAGACCTTGGTGTAGAGATTCCGGCGTGCCAGGTACCGCACGTACAGAAAATCATCATTGAAAAATGCAATCATAAATACAAACCGGTTATCACGGCAACCCAGATGCTGGATTCCATGATCCGGAACCCGCGCCCGACCCGTGCAGAGGTAGCCGATGTTGCGAATGCAATTTATGATGGAACGGATGCGATCATGCTCTCCGGCGAAACAGCAGCCGGAAAATATCCGATCGAGGCAGTTACCATGATGGGAGAGATTGCCGAGCAGACGGAGCGTTATCTGAAATTCGAAGATTACCGCGATGGAAAAGCGTTGGAAGGAAAGCTGAATGTTTCCGCAGCAGTTGGAAGCGCAGCCGTTTCTATGGTAGAACACATCAAAGCAGCCTGCATTGTGACCCCGACGATGTCCGGTCAGACCGCAAGACTGATCTCAAACCTTCGTCCGAGCGTACCGATTTACGGCGTTACCCCATATGAATGGGCAAGAAGAAAAATGCAGCTCTACTGGGGCGTTCGTCCGGTGACCGGATACGAGGAAGATTCTACGGAGAATATCATTTCCCATGCTATGTATATGGTGCGCCGTGAGGAGCTTGTAGAACGTGGCGATATGGTTATTTTTACGGCCGGAGACCCTGCTACTAACGAGGTGACGGGTGAAGGATATATGACAAACATGCTTCACATTATTCAGGCAAAATAAGCAGAAGAAGGAGACAAAAGAGAATGACGAAGAAGCCTTTTGTAACAAAAGAAAAACTGGAAGAAATCGCAGCAGCAGTACCAACTCCGTTTCACATTTACGATGAAAAAGGAATTCGTGAGAATGCGAAAGCGGTAAAGGAAGCTTTTTCCTGGAATCCGGGATTTCGTGAGTATTTTGCTGTAAAAGCGAACCCAAACCCGACACTGATCAAAATGCTGGGTGAATATGACTGCGGATGCGACTGCTCTTCTTACACGGAGCTGATGCTTTCCGATGCGATGGGATTTGAAAAAGATAAAATCATGTTTTCATCCAACGTAACACCGGCTGCAGAGTATCAACTGGCTGCAGAGCTTGGTGCGATCATTAACCTTGATGATATTACACATATTGATTTTCTTGAGAAAACATTAGGCTACATTCCAAAGAAAATCTGCTGCCGTTATAACCCGGGCGGACTGTTTAAAATCAGCACCGACATCATGGATAATCCGGGAGATGCCAAATACGGTATGACAACCGAGCAGATTTTTGAGGCATTCCGCATTCTGAAGGCAAAAGGGGCAGAAGAGTTCGGCATCCATTCCTTCCTTGCAAGTAATACCGTAACCAACGATTACTACCCGGTTCTGGCAAAAACACTGTTTGAGCTGGCTGTAAAGCTGCAGAAAGAGACGGGCGTGAAGATTAAATTCATCAATCTTTCCGGCGGCGTCGGAATTCCGTACAAACCGGATCAGGAAGGCAATGACATCCGCGTGATTGGCGAGGGTGTACATAAAGTGTACGATGAAGTTCTTGTTCCGGCCGGCATGGGCGATGTTGCAATTTACACGGAAATGGGCCGTTTTATGATGGGACCGTACGGCGGACTCGTTACCCGCGCCATCCATCAGAAACACATCTACAAAGAGTACATCGGCTGCGACGCCTGCGCGGTCAACCTGATGAGACCGGCTATGTACGGCGCTTACCACCACATCACCGTGATGGGCAAAGAGGATCAGCCGTACGACCACAAATATGACGTAACAGGCTCCCTGTGCGAGAACAACGATAAATTCGCGATCGACCGCATGCTTCCGGAAGTGGAAGTCGGAGACCTCCTCTTCATCCACGACACCGGCGCACATGGATTTTCCATGGGATACAACTACAACGGAAAATTAAAATCTGCAGAGGTTCTGTTAAAAGAGGACGGCAGCTTTGAAGTCATCCGCCGCGCAGAAACCCCGAAAGACTACTTCGCTACACTGGATGGAACACCAGAGTATGAGAAGATGTTTGGAAATAAATAAGAGATAACAACAGTAAAACCCCTTTCAAAAAGAACCATGCGGCAGATGGCCGGTTCTTCGAAAGGGGTTTTCTTTCTTTCAAAAGCTGTTTTTTTGAAGGGAAGACAATAAAAAAAGATCTGCATCAACGTTCGTTTTTGCAGATCTTTTTTAGCTATGCCGCTGGCCGGACTCGAACCGGCACGGTTATTCACCGCTTGATTTTGAGTCAAGTGCGTCTACCAATTCCGCCACAGCGGCAGTGTTCATAATCAGAACAAAATATATTTTATCATAAAAACAAGAAGGACGCAAGAGAAAAAAATGGAATAATTATCATAAAAACTTTCTAAAAAAGATTGACGAAAGGAAAAAATAGAAGTATAGTGTAGATAGTTTAGTACCATACTAAATTTTACATCATAAGTTCAAATAACGATTTATCGAAAACGCCATCGTTAGATGGTCCACAGTGTGTGGAACGAAAACTGTTGTCTTCATAGACAGCAGTTTTTTTGTTGTCTAAAATTAGAAATGAAACATGGTTATGATTCAGTACTGTGAGAACAGCAAGAACCAGGAAGTAGAATTGTTGAAAATAGGAAAGAAAAGATGTAAAAAATCAAAATATATGGTAAAATTATTATAAATGTAGAAAATGGAGGAAAGAACAGATGAAAGGGGAATATTATCTCGGACTTGATATGGGAAGCGGTTCGGTTGGATGGGCTGTGACAAATGAGAAGTACGAAATTTTGCGCGCACATGGAAAAACACTTTGGGGTGTACGGCTATTTGACAGTGCACAGACTGCAGAAGAGAGAAGAGGGTTTCGGACAGCAAAACGAAGATTGGATCGTCGTAATTGGAGAATAGAATTGCTGCAGAAAATTTTTGCGGAAGAAGTAGAAAAGATAGACGATGGATTTTTTCGCAGAATGAAAGAGAGTCGTTACTGGCCAGAGGATAAGCGTGACAGGCAGGGAAAGTGTCCAGAACTTCCCTATGCATTGTTTGCGGATGATGATTACACAGACAAAGAATATCATAAACAGTTTCCAACCATCTATCATCTGAGAAAATGGTTAATGGAAACTGACGAAACGCCTGATATTCGCCTGATATATCTTGCTCTGCATCATATGATGAAACACAGAGGCCATTTTCTATTAAACGGAAATATCGAACAGGTAAGAGAATTTCAGACAACATTTGAACAGTTCCTTGAAGCAGTGAGGGCAGAAGAACTTGGCTTTTCTTCCGAGATTGGAGTGGAAAGAAGCAAGGAAATAGAGGCAATTTTAAAAGACCGAACATTGACCAAATCTGCGAAAAAGACAAAAGCAGTAAAAGCAATGCGGGCAGAAACATCCTGTGAAAAAGAGTGGCTGGGATTGATTACCGGTGGAACAGCAAAACTGGGAAATCTGTTTGGGGAAAAACAGATGGATACACTGGAACGGCCAAAACTTTGCTTCGCAGATGCAGGTTATGAAGAATACGCTGGAGAGATCGAAGCAGAGCTGGGAGAAAAATATGCATTAATTGAACACGCAAAAGCAGTGTACGATTGGGCTGTTCTGGCTGATATTTTGCAGAACTATTCTTCTCTTTCAGAGGCAAAAGTGGCACTTTATGAAAAGCATAAAAAGGATCTGAAAGATCTGAAAAAGCTGGTCAGAGAGAATCTTTCAAGGGAAGAATATCAGAGACTGTTTGCAAAAAAGGACGAAAAAACTAATTATTATGCGTATATCAAGGCACCAAAGCAATGTAGCCAGGAAGACTTTTACGGTTATCTGAAAAAGAATATTCTGGGCAAGATATCAGATGTGACGAAAGCATCCTGTATGCAGAAGGAAATGGAAATGGGAACGTTTCTTCCGAAACAGACTGTAAAAGACAACAGTGTCATTCCGTATCAGATTCATTTATATGAATTAAATGCAATCCTGAAAAATCTGGAAGATAAAGTTCCGCTACTGAAAGAGAATGGAGAGAAGATTCAAAAGATTTTCACATTCCGCATTCCGTACTACGTAGGACCCTTAAACGGAATTCGAAAAAAAGGGGAGAAGAGTAACTGGGCGGTACGAAAAGAAGGCAAAATATATCCATGGAACTTCGATGAGATGGTAGATTTGGAAGCAAGTGCAGAGCAGTTTATTCGAAGAATGACGAATAAATGTACTTATCTGCCAAGTGAAGATGTTTTACCAAAGTATTCTCTGCTGTATAGCAAATACGAAGTTTTAAATGAATTAAATAATCTGCGTTTGGATGGAGAAAAGATATCTGTAGAGCAGAAACAGAAAATATATGAAGAAGTATTCCAGAAAAGCAGAAAAGTTACACAGAAAAAACTGAAAAACTATTTAGTGAAAGAAGGAATTACCGGAAAAGAAGTTGAAATTACCGGAATTGATGGTGATTTCAAGAGTTCTCTTACGGCATACCATGACTTTAAAGAGAAATTAACAAATCTGTCACTGAACCAGGCGGAAAAAGAATGCATCATCCTGAACGTAACGCTGTTTGGAGATGATAAAGCGATACTGAAACAGAGATTAAAGAAACTGTTTCCGGAGTTGACAGAAAAACAAAGAGACAGCATAAGTAAACTGCCGTATCGTGGTTGGGGAAGACTCTCAAAAGTGTTTTTGGAAGAGACGGAAGCACCGGCACCGGAAACGGGAGAGGCATGGTCTATTATTCGGGCTTTGTGGGAGACGAATGACAATCTGATGCAACTGCTTAGCGAAAAATATTTGTTTGCATCGGCAATCGAAGAAAAGAATGGAAACGAACAGAAAAAACGGGATATTTCGTATGAATTAGTCGAGGAACTTTACGTATCACCGGCAGTGAAGCGGCAGATTTGGCAGAGCCTTTTGATTGTAAAGGAAATCTGTAAAGTGATGGGAAACCCACCGAAACGTGTTTTTATAGAAATGGCAAGAGAGAAAACCGATCAGGGAAGAACCACTTCAAGAAAAAAGAAACTGCTGGAACTCTATAAAAAATGTAAAGCGGAAGAAAAAGACTGGATAGATGAGATTGAAAAACGTTCCGATGCGGAAATGAGAAGAGACAAGCTGTATTTGTATTATACGCAAAAAGGAAAATGCATGTATTCCGGTGAAACAATTGAACTGGAGGAATTGTGGGATAATCAGAAGTATGACATTGATCATATTTTTCCACAGTCCAAAGTGATGGATGATAGCCTGGATAACCGGGTACTTGTAAAGAAAAAGTGTAATCAGATGAAAGAGGATAAATATCCGATCGATGAAACAGTTCGGAAAAAAATGCAGCCATTCTGGAAATCTTTAGTGGATGCCGGATTGATCAGTGAAGAAAAATATAAACGGCTGATAAGAAGAAACGGATTTGAACCGTCTGAATTGGCTGGATTTATTTCCAGGCAGCTGGTGGAAACTCGTCAGAGTACAAAAGCGGCAGCAAGTATTCTGCAGCAGGTGATCCCGGATACACAGATTGTTTATGTGAAAGCGCCAACCGTTTCAAAGTTCCGTAAGGATTTTAAATTTCTGAAGGTACGGGAGATGAATGATTATCATCATGCGAAGGATGCTTATTTGAATATTGTCGTTGGCAACGCATATTTTGTAAAATTCACATCAAATCCGATTCACTTCATTAAGGAAAATCCGGGAAGAAGTTATAACCTGAAGAAGATGTTTGAACAGGAAAGAATTGAACGAAACGGAGAAATTGCCTGGGAAGGCGGGAACGGAACCATTGTGACAGTCCGAAAGTTTATGGAAAAGAACAACATTCTTGTGACGCGAAGATCGTATGAGGCAACAGGTGCATTGTTTGACCAGCAGATTGTCAAAAAAGGAAAAGGTCAGGTTCCGATCAAGAGCAGTGATGAACGGCTTTGTGATATACAGAAGTATGGAGGATATAACAAAGAGGCGGGAGCTTACTTTGTACTGGCAGAATCGGAGGGCAAAAAGGGAAAGAAAATACGAACAATCGAGTATGTGCCGATTCGTCTGAAAAAGGAAATTCAGAAGTCAGAAGAAAATATAATTCGGTATCTGGAAGAGGAAAGACAGTTAAAGAATCCGCGAGTGCTGGTGCCGGAAATCAAAATAGATACTCTGTTGTGTGTGGACGGATTTTATATGTGGGTTTCCGGAAGATCAGGAGATCAGCTATTGATGCAAGGTGCAAATCAGCTGGTACTTTCTCAGGAAGAAACGGAAATACTGAAAAAAATAGTACAGTACGTGGAACGTAAAAAACAGAATAAAGAACTGAAAATTTACGATTCCGACCATTTAGAAGAAAAGAAGGTGATGATGCTGTATGAAACCTTTTTGAATAAATTAATAAATACGGTATATGCAAAAAAACTTGGAGCACAGGCAAAGACATTAACGGAAAAAAGAGAAAAATTTAAAGAATTATGCATAGAAGAAAAGTGTATCGTTTTGTATGAAGTTTTACATTTTTTCCAGTGCCAGAGTGCTGCCGCTGATTTGAAATTAATTGGAGGATCTGGAAGAGCAGGAATTTTGTGTCTCAACAAAAATATAACCGATTGCAGTCGAATCGAAATGATTCATCAATCGCCAACCGGTATCTACGAGCAGACAGTAGACCTGAATGCACTATGAGCTGGCGGATTGTGGTTATTTCCAAACGGGCAAAGCTGGACTATCAGCTTGGTTATCTTGTGGTGCGAAATGAGGAAGTAACAAAAATACATTTAAGTGAAATATCAACCATTCTGATTGAGTCAACAGCAGCAACAGTCACAACAAGTCTGCTGGCAGAGCTGACAAAAAAGAAAATAAAAGTGATTTTTTGCGATGAAAAGAGAAATCCATCGTCGGAACTGGTTGGGTATTACGGAAGTCATGATACCAGCAATAAGGTCAGAAAGCAGATTCAGTGGAGCCGGCACAGTAAAGAAGCGATCTGGACAGAGATTGTGACGGAAAAAATACGAAAACAGAAGGAACTGTTAAAAAATCTGGGAAAGGAAGAAGCGGGTCTGTTAGAAGCATATTTACAGGAGATTGGCTGGAACGATGAGACAAACCGGGAAGGGCATGCGGCAAAGGTATATTTTAATGCGTTGTTCGGCATGACATTTACCAGAACTGCGGATTGTCCGGAAAATGCAGCGCTGAATTACGGATATAGCATTTTGTTGTCTGCGTTTGCGAGAGAAATTGTAGCGAGCGGTTATATTACACAGCTCGGACTCTTTCATGATAATATGTTTAATCAGTTTAATCTGGCGTCCGATTTGATGGAACCGTTCCGTGTTCTGATTGACCGGGAAGTAATCCAAATGCAGAGGAAAGAATTTACGCATGAGGAAAAAATACAGTTGGTCAATGTATTAAACAACGAAGTCATGATAGACGGGAAAACACAGTATGTGAATAATGCCATAAAAATTTACTGTAAAAGTGTATTTGATGCCTTAAATGAGAATGACAGTGCATTGATCCGGTTTTATGGCCTATGAGTTATCGTTTTATGAGAGTATTGGTACTGTTTGATCTTCCGGTGCTGACGGGCGATCAGAGAAGAGAATATGCGAGATTTCGAAAGTTTTTATTGAAAAGCGGATTCCTGATGCTCCAGGAATCCGTATACTGTAAGCTTGCGTTAAATACAACTGCAGTGAATGGAATCGTGGATCAGATTCATAAAAATAAGCCGGAAGAAGGCCTGGTACAGCTTTTAACGGTGACTGAGAAGCAGTATGCGAAAATGGATCTGATTGTTGGGAACGTAAAGAGTGAAGTGTTGAATACGGATGAAAGGCTGGTGATTTTATGAAACTGGTACATGTGGACTTGGAAAAACCTATTGCGATTCATCGGAACTGTCCCACGGAATGGATTATAGAATCACCGGAGCTGTTTTTAAAATATGTGGAGCAGCTGCAAAAACAAAATCAGGGAGAAGAGGGAAATTTCGTACTTTCTAAAGCTGACACAGAGCTGAATATGAAAAGAGATGTGGAATTGGTATTAACGCCCTTTTCTCTTGATTTTGCGGATCACAGAATACAAAAACGGTTATTTACAGAGCTGGTCAAAAGTGCGCAAAATGAAGAAATGTTTCTGGAAACACAGAGAATTATTGCGGAACTGAAGAAATACATCTATCAATTGGAAGCTGTCAGTGGGTACGAATTGGAACAAAATGAGGAAATCGATTTGAGCGCACTCCTAAAATTGATGGGAGTTCAGACAGAAACCGAAAAAGAGATGGGACTTCTGGAAAAATTAACGCAATATATCAAAGTTATGGCCGAACTTCTCCAAAAAGAACTGGTGATTTTGGTCAATATTCGATCCTATCTGAACGAAACACAAATAAACAAACTCTCCCAAATGGCATGCTACTATGAAATATCCTTGCTTTTCATAGAAAATATACAAAGGGACTTTTCGAATCAGAGAGAATATTATATAATTGACAAAGATGGATGTGATGTCTATTAATATCCATCGGATGTTTGAGTACCTGTTTTGTGCAGATGAAAGCAGTTCATTTTTAAATTTGAGGTTTGAGAATGATGTAAAAATGTATGGTACTCAAACAATGAAAGCGGACGTCCACCGACCATTTGAGTTTGAGAATGATGTAAAAATGTATGGTACTCAAACTCCGTTTTCATGTGCCTCGTATAATCTAATGTTTGAGAATGATGTAAAAATGTATGGTACTCAAACATACCTCTGCATCTTACTCACTTCCTTCTGTTTGAGAATGATGTAAAAATGTATGGTACTCAAACGTTATACATCTGTTATACATGTTAGTGTTAGTTTGAGAATGATGTAAAAATGTATGGTACTCAAACTAAAACTCGGGTATACTCAATGTGACTTCGGTTTGAGAATGATGTAAAAATGTATGGTACTCAAACATAAAAAACAGTTCCGCATATCACAGACGTGTTTGAGAATGATGTAAAAATGTATGGTACTCAAACACGATACACAAAACATTCATTCCGACAACCGTTTGAGAATGATGTAAAAATGTATGGTACTCAAACGCTGCGGAAGCTGAAAAGAGAGCTTCATGAGTTTGAGAATGATGTAAAAATGTATGGTACTCAAACAAATAACGATGCCTTTAATTCTCCGGCGAGTTTGAGAATGATGTAAAAATGTATGGTACTCAAACCACCGTATACACAGACACATCAAACCTCTCGTTTGAGAATGATGTAAAAATGTATGGTACTCAAACCCAGGGCGGGACGTAGTCTGCGAGTGTTTCGTTTGAGAATGATGTAAAAATGTATGGTACTCAAACAAATCAGCAGAAGACCGTGTGGCGGATCTCGTTTGAGAATGATGTAAAAATGTATGGTACTCAAACGGAACTTTTGCAAAGTGTTGGACTCGTTTAGTTTGAGAATGATGTAAAAATGTATGGTACTCAAACAACTATATGAGATAATACAATTACCGAAAGGTTTGAGAATGATGTAAAATTTATTTTTGTGAACAACAAGAATAGATAATTCAAAATGAAATATTCAGAAGACAGTATGAAATCGACTTAATTGTCTTTTTCTTGCTGTCTTTTTCCTTGTCTCAAAGCGCCGCACCATGTATAATAAAACCACAAGAATTTCATTTCATAGTTTTTACAGGAGGAACCTGAATCATGATCCTTGCAATAGACATCGGCAACACGAACATCGTCCTTGGGTGTGTGGAAGGGAAAAAAACATACTTCATCGAAAGACTCTCCACGGACAAGGCAAAAACAGAGCTGGAATACGCAGTCAGCCTGAAAAATGTACTGGAACTGTATGAGATTCCGGTGGAGCAGATCGAAGGAGGTATCATCTCTTCCGTTGTTCCGCAGGTGACAGAGCTCTGCCGGAGTGCGGCAGAAAAAGTGATTAAAAAGCCGGTCAAAGTTGTCGGCCCCGGTGTGAAGACCGGACTTAATATCAAACTGGACGACCCCGCAACGGCAGGAAGCGATCTTGTTGTAGTAGCAGTAGCAGCGCTGAATGAATACACATGTCCGCAGATTGTTATCGATATGGGAACTGCCACGACGATGAGTGTACTTGATCAGAAAGGAAGCTTCATCGGAGGCGTGATTCTTCCGGGACTTCGTACTTCGCTGGATGCTCTCGTATCAAATGCCGCGCAGCTTAGCCAGACCAGTCTGACAGCACCGAAAAAAGTCATTGGCAAAAATACGCTGGACTGTATGAAAGGCGGTATGATTTATGGAAACGCTGCCAGCATCGACGGCATGATCGAACGGATGGAAGAAGAACTTGGCTGCAAATGCACGATTGTGGCTACCGGAGGTCTGGCGAAAGCTGTGATTCCGCACTGCAGACATGACATCATCATCGATGAGAATCTGCTCCTGAAAGGTCTTCAGATCATCTACGAGAAAAACAGGTAGGGAAACCGTTTGTTGACAAAGTCTGCGAATTGTTATAACATATGTATAACAAAACGATACGAGAAAGCAGGGTGTAACTATGTATTATGAGACAATACAGATCGATTTCAACAGCGATGAAGCGATCTATATCCAGCTGAGAAATCAGATTATTCTGGGTATTGCCACTTCCAGAATTCAGGAAGGAGATACTCTACCTTCGGTAAGACAGCTCGCAGACAATATCGGAATCAACATGCATACCGTAAATAAGGCCTACAGCGTACTCCGGCAGGAGGGGCTTCTTTCGATTGACCGAAGAAAAGGAGCCGTTATCTCTATCGATGCGGATAAACTGTATGCCATGCAGGAACTGCGCGAAGATCTGCAGGTGATTCTTGCAAAAGCCGTCTGCAAAAATATATCAAAAGAAGAAGTACATCAGCTTGTAGATGAAATTTACAGCAATTACGCAGACGAAACATGAAGGAGACAATAGTATTATGAGAGAAGGATATACCAGTCAGGCAAAAAAAGCACTGGCATATGCGGTTAGGACAGCTGAAAAATGTGGACATAATTACGTAGGAACCGAACACCTTCTGATCGGACTTCTGAACGTGGAGGATGGCACAGCAGGCATGGTGCTTTCTGAGTTTCACGTAGATGCCGGACAGCTTACCGAACTGATTGACCGTCTGATTGCACCAGGCGGAAACACCGTGACCGAATCCCGACCGGGCTATACTCCGCGGGTACGCAGAGTGCTTGAAAATGCAGAAGCGGAGGCAGCGCGTTTTAAGAGCAGAGCTGTGGGAACCGAGCATCTGCTGATTGCAATCTTAAAAGAAAGTGACTGTGTTGCTACCCGTTTGCTTTTTACCATGGGGATCAACATTCAGAAACTATATGGAGCAATCCTTACTGCCATGGGCGAGGCACCGCTGCAGGGCGGTGCAAGCGGAAATACAAACACCGGCCGCGGACCGCAGACAAGAGGTGGAGCGCAGACCAGCGAAACGCCGGCACTGGACCAGTACAGCCGGGATCTGACTGAGCTTGCGCGCGAAGGAAAACTCGATCCGGTTGTCGGCCGTGGGCAGGAAATTGAGCGTGTCATTCAGATCTTAAGTCGCCGGACAAAAAACAACCCGTGTCTGATCGGAGAGCCGGGTGTCGGAAAAACGGCGATTGCGGAAGGTCTGGCGCAGCGGATTGCCCTTGGCATCGTGCCGGAAACGATCCGCGATAAGCGAGTTGTTGTCCTTGACCTTTCCGGAATGGTAGCCGGAAGCAAATACCGCGGTGAATTTGAGGAGCGTATCAAACGCGTTGTCAAAGAAGTCACGGAAAATGAAAATATTCTGCTGTTCATCGATGAACTTCACACCATCATCGGGGCCGGCGGTGCAGAGGGAGCACTCGATGCATCCAATATCTTAAAACCGTCCCTTTCCCGCGGAGAAATTCAGCTCATCGGTGCAACAACATTGGAAGAATACCGTAAATACATCGAAAAAGATGCCGCATTGGAGCGCCGTTTCCAGCCGGTCAAAGTAGAAGAACCGACGGAAAGCGAAGCACTTGATATCTTAAAAGGCCTGCGCCCATACTACGAACGCCACCACGGCGTGGAAATCACCGATGAAGCACTGGAAGCAGCCGTAAAAATGAGCGTCCGCTACATCAACGACCGTTTCCTGCCGGATAAAGCCATCGATCTGATCGATGAGGCATCCGCAGGCGTACAGCTCGCCGGCTACCAGGTGCCGGACAACATGGCAAAAGAGGAGCAGACACTGTTCGAAGTACAGAAAGAAAAAGAATCCGCGATCAGTGCCGGCGATTTTGAGCAGGCAAAAGAACTGCAGGCGCGCCAGCAGGAGCTCGAAAAAGATCTGGAGCAGATCCGAAAACGCTTTGAACGCCGTTGCAAAAACAAAAAACTGCAGGTAACAGAAGAAGAAATCGCAAAAACCGTATCCACCTGGACGAAAATTCCGGTACAGCGTCTCGCGGAAGGAGAATCGAAACGTCTGGCAAGACTGGAGCAGACACTCCATAAACGCGTTGTCGGCCAGGAAGAAGCCGTGACAGCTGTGGCAAAAGCCGTAAAACGAGGCAGAGTCGGATTAAAAGACCCGAACCGTCCGACAGGATCCTTCCTGTTTCTTGGACCGACCGGTGTCGGAAAAACAGAACTTTCCAAAGCACTCGCCGAGGCAGTTTTCGGTACAGAGCAGGCCCTGATCCGCGTCGACATGTCGGAGTACATGGAGAAACACAGCGTCTCCAAACTGATCGGCTCCCCTCCGGGATACGTCGGCTACGAGGAAGGCGGCCAGCTCTCCGAAAAAGTGCGCCGCAACCCGTACAGTGTGATCCTGTTTGACGAGATCGAAAAAGCGCACCCGGATGTCTTCAACATTCTGCTGCAGGTGCTTGATGATGGCCATATCACCGACGCGCAGGGCAGAAAAGTTGATTTCAAACAGACCTGCATTATCATGACATCCAATGCCGGAGCACAGAACATTGTAGCGCCGAAACGCCTTGGATTCCTTTCGACAGAAGATGAGCGGAAAGACTACGAATACATGAAGGGCCAGGTGATGGAAGAAGTCAAACGGATGTTTAAGCCGGAATTCCTGAACCGAATCGACGAGATTATTGTATTCCATCAGCTTACCAAGGCGGATATGAAGAAGATTCTGCAGATTCTGCTCAAAGATCTGGAGCGCCGCTGCAAGGAGCAGATGGACATTGAATTGAAAGTCCGTGACACCGTGAAAGAATATCTCGTGGAAAACAGCTTCGACAGCAAGTACGGTGCCCGCCCGTTAAAACGCGCGATCCAGAGCAAAATTGAGGATCCGCTCGCAGAAGCCATCCTGAACGGAGAAGTGAAAAAAGGCGATACCGTTGCGGCTGGAATGAATAAGAAAGAGATTACATTTAAGGTTCTTGAGAAAAAATAATATAAAATTCCATAAATTATATGGTAAAATCTTTTCGATTATGGTATGATTTTCACAAACAAACGAAACACCACAAAAGACAAGACCAGGAGGGCATTTACAAATGTCAGTAGTAAAAGAATTAATCCGCACAGAGGCAGACGGAGGCATCAGCTTCGGAGATTATGAGCTTGCGGCAAAGGCAAAAAAATCTGATTTTGAGCACAGAGGAGATCTGTATAAAGTAAAAACCTTTAAGGAAATCACAAAGCTGGAGAGAAACGGACTGTTCGTATACGAATCCGTTCCGGGAACCGCAGTTACCGATCTGAACGTATTCGACGACGGCATGACCTTCAAAGTAGAAGGACCGGAGGATGCACAGATCACCGTTGAAATGGAAGCAGAGACCGAATACAAGGTGCTGCTCGACGGCGTAAACGTTGGCCACATGACCACAAACCTCGGCGGAAAACTTTCCTTCAGCGTAGAGCTGGAAAAAACAGAGGATGTAGCAGTAGAAATCGTAAAAGCATGATGAAGTAAAAAAAGAAGGCTGTCGCAGAACGTGTGCGGCAGCTTTTTTGACAATTATAAGGGAGACAACTATGGCAAAAGCAAAAAAGACAGCCTTTTTCTGCCAGAACTGCGGCTATGAGTCCGCAAAATGGATGGGCCAGTGTCCGGCGTGCAGAGAATGGAACACGTTTGTGGAGGAACCGACGGCGGCCAAAACACCGGCGGGAAACCAGGGGCTCGGAAGCCACAGCGCAGCGGGCAGAAAGCCGGTGCATCTGACGGAAATTTCAACAGGAAAAGAAGAGCGTATCCCGACGGGAATCGGAGAACTCGACCGGGTGCTCGGCGGAGGAATCGTGCCGGGTTCCCTGACACTGGTCGGCGGCGATCCGGGAATTGGAAAATCCACACTCCTTCTGCAGGTGTGCCGCATGCTGTCCACAGCAGGACATCAGGTTTTATACATTTCCGGCGAGGAGTCCCTGCGCCAGATCAAACTGCGCGCCGTGCGGATCGGAGAATTTAATGAAAATCTGTCCTTGCTCTGTGAGACGAATCTTGACATTATCCGCGCCGTCATGGAAAAAGAGAAGCCGGAGATTGCCGTCATCGACTCGATCCAGACCATGTATAACGAAGAGGTCAGCTCCGCGCCGGGCAGTGTATCCCAGGTCCGGGAATCGACGAATGTGCTGATGCAGATTGCAAAGGGAATGGGAATTTCGATCTTTATCGTCGGTCATGTGACAAAAGACGGTAATGTGGCCGGCCCACGTGTGCTGGAACACATGGTAGATACCGTGCTGTACTTCGAGGGCGACCGTCATGCGTCCTACCGGATTCTGCGCGGCGTCAAAAACCGTTTTGGTTCTACAAATGAGATCGGCGTCTTCGAAATGCAGACAGAGGGACTCGTGGAAGTGAAAAATCCATCGGAATACATGCTGAACGGACGGCCGGAGGGAGCTTCCGGTTCGGTTGTCGCATGCTCCATGGAGGGAACGCGCCCGATCCTGATCGAGATTCAGGCACTGGTCTGCCACAGTAATTTCGGAATCCCGCGCCGCACCGCAGCAGGATGCGATTTCAACCGTGTGAACCTGCTGATGGCAGTGCTGGAAAAACGCGCAAGAGTCAATCTTTCGACAAGCGATGCCTACGTCAACATCGCAGGCGGAATCAAGATGAATGAGCCGGCGATCGATCTTGGCATCGCACTTGCCGTCGTATCGAGCTACAAAGATCAGGTGATCGATGAGAAAACGGTCGTATTTGGCGAGGTCGGCTTAAGCGGTGAGGTCCGCGCCGTCAGCATGGCGGAACAGCGTGTACTGGAAGCAAAAAAACTGGGCTTCGAGCGGGTGATTTTACCTGCTGTCTGCATGAAGTCCGTGGAGAAAATCGGTGGAATCGCACTGATTCCGGTGGAAAATATTCAGGATGCGATTCTGCGCGTGGGGAAAAATTAGAAGGAAGTTGTGGAAAAAGGACCGGCGTGTGATGCGTACGGTCTTTTTTAAAAAATTCAGATAAAATATAAAATATACAGAATTAACTATATTTTTCTAAAAATAAGAAAATTCGAAAAAAGGTGTTGACTTTTGCTTTGGGCGGTGTTATTATAACTAAGCTGTCAGCGAGAGCTGATGCGAATGAGTTTCTTTGAAACAGAAAAACCTAGCTCGGAGCCGGGTGGCTGCCGCGGGTTGGAAAAACTGCTTCAAAAAAACCTGAAAAAAGTTCTTGACAAAAGCGAATGAGTTTGATAAAATAAACGAGTTGCTGA
>NZ_QUKM01000014.1:305-92438 GCF_003481245.1 Blautia sp. TF10-30 | reverse complement strand
CACCTTTGCATATCATAGAAGAATCTTATTTACAGACTTTTTCTCACAGTCTCGATAGAAGTCTCATCTAGTTCTCCAGACATTATAATCTTATTAATATGTTCACTCAACGTAGCTTGCTTTACATCAAATAATTCGCCCATCTGCTTTTGAGTCAACCAAACTGTCTCCTCTTCCGGATTAATCTGAACTTCTATGTTCACATCACCATCCGTAAATATTACGATTTCGTTATTCAAGCAATAATCATCCTAGCTGCATAGATTTTGGGTTCACTGAGTCCAAAATCTTTTAGAACACTTTTTCTATGTATTATCTTTCAACCCATAACACCGGTATAACATTTCTGTCATTTTTTTCTTATCTGTTCCTCTTATACCCAAGGACTTTAAATCCACTGTTTCATCAGCTATTTCAGATAAAAATTTTTTCATATCCTCCGCTATTTCCGGGCTGAGAACTTGCCTTGTATTGGCTGTGATTAACTGTGCTAATCGAAACACATCGTTTTTATGTTTCTTTATATTTTTGCTGTCAACCATCATTTGTCCGGTTTTTAGCAATTCATAATACGCTTCATTTAAAAGGATTGCCGACAAACTGGATATTTCATCATCTATCGGAAGCGGCGTGAGAACTGCATCATCTTCCAATATAATAAAATCTGGATTTCTGGAAAATATCTCTATCATATATGGATATTCTTTGCTTTTCGGAGATGTGAAACGATAAAACTGTGCATTTCCGGTACTTTTATTCAAATGCTCATATCCTGCTTCCTTGACATACTCCCAGAACTGCCTGCCGAACTCCGCTGTTATGGATTCGACAATCAATACAATATCTACATCTTTTGTAGCACGAAACGGTAATTCTTCATTTTCCATAATCAAATCACAAGCTGTCCCGCCGATGATGACATATTGATTTTCAAACCCCTGAAATTTTTTCTTAAATTTTGTAAATCCGTTGACCATTACTCCTGCAACCTTCTTTCCTGCAATTCATCTACTGCTTCTTCAATTCTCTCATCGTTTGTATCTCCAAAAGATAAAACAATGGAAATATCGTCAGCACTGTTATCCTCCGAAAATTGTTTCGGGTTGTATGCCCATAATTCAAGTCTGACCTGTTTATCCGGGTCTATCAGTTCATCTGTCAGCAAAGTTTTTTCATAATCTTTCTCACTAATTGCATAGGTAACAACTCGGCTGGGATTTAGCATTGTTTTTTCAGAAAGTGCCGTTTCCCCTGCAAAGACCATGTTTTCTGTAACTTGCGCCTTATCTATATATCCTGCTTTGCGGACAGGCGTTGTCAAGTATACTTTTGCTTTTTCAAATAATTCATCTCGCTTATATTTTGACTCAATAAACTTATTGACACCGTCTTTTGCTACAAGAAACAAATCCGTCGCTTCCAACTGCTTTACTGCTCTGGTCAAGGTCATTGCTGTAAATGGAAGCACTTTTCCGGCTTCTGAAATATACAATCGCTTTTTCTTACTGTACAGATAAAACAAAAATAACTGCTGCGTGGAGTAAACAAACTTCCCTGTCAACTTTGGTGGTTCTTTCTCATCTGTAAGCATCGTTCCAATAAAAGGAAGAAAGACCTGCTTATCAGTAATAAACGGTATATTATTTTCTATAAGGCTTTTTCTTCGATAATTTGATACCGTTGCAAGTTCAAATACAACTGGTACATTATCAATCTGCTGTATTTTTGTAATTTGCTTTTTCAGTGCCGGAAGTGTTGCAAGCTCTTCTGTCGGAATAAGCATTATGCAACGTTTGTTTCCAATATATGCTGTTTGAAAATCATAACTTCCAGCGATATAAACAGGTAAAGAATCCTGATGTTTCCATGCCTCACATTTTATAGAAATCCCGAATACACTTGTAAGCATATTTCTCATTCTCCTTTTAACTCAACTTATTTTATTTTAACTTAACAAATGTTAAAAGTCGAGTTTTTGAGTTATTTTGAATTTATGCAGACAATCTGCACAAACTTCTTTCATAAGCAAAATTTCCACTCATCGAGTGGAAATTTTACAATACCTAAACTACTTCTTGAATTTATATTTTCCTTTTCCGTGACCGGATACTGGTTCAATAATATCTGCCTTTACCAAATTGGAAAGAAGTTTTGAAGCACCTGAAGCTTTCAGCTCAAGAAGTTCCATAACCGCACTTCTTCCAAACACCTCATCAAAGCCAAACTTCTCAAAAAGTCTATGGATATGAATCGTCGTTTTTACCGAGAAATCACTACTTTTTTCGGAAAGTACACTTTCAATATCCACTTTTTCTTTATTCAAAAGTCCACTTATATGAAGATTTCGATTATGAAGCTCATTTTTTTCGTCTAAAAGCAAATTTCTGAGAAATGCTCCCAGATACTCTGTTGTTTCGTGAATATCTTTTTGCAGGTTCGTATAGTTTACACGGACGAGTGCATTTCTGAAATACCACGCATACAGCACTGGAAAAGATGCTGTATCTTGCCAGCGAAAACGTAGTCAGGAAATGGACACAGAGATATCGGAACTGGGATCAGGTGTTGAATCAGTTGATTGTCTTGTATGGAGAACGGCTTACCAACTGTCTGTAGAGAAAAGAAAAGCAGGAATGGATTTGCTCCAAAGCTGGCCATTCCCGCTTCCTTTCTATTCCGTCGGCAATTCTGGTATAGCAGTCTTTTACTTTTTTTAATAAGCTCTCTTTATGATTTCATTCATATGCTGTGTAGCTTCAAAGCGAATTCGCTCTTCATCTAATGTAAGTACCTCACGATTTTTCATAACAAGCTTTCCATTGATGATGGAATCGATTACATCATGTCCATTTGCAGCATCTACAATAGTATTTACAAGATTCTGAGTTGGTGTAATATGCGGCTGATCAATATTTAAAAGAATCAGATCAGCTTTCTTTCCTTCTTTTACAGATCCCAGAATATCGCCATGTCCGATAGCATTTGCTCCTCCCTGAGAAGCCATTTTCAAAAGAGTCGGGCAGGTCATAACTACCGGATTAAAAGAAGGAAGTCCCCAATAAGCCAGCATAGAATAACGCAGAACCTTCATCTCATCGAAAATGTCCAGGTTGGAAGGAGCAGCTCCATCACAACCCAAACCTACACTTGCACCAGCTTCCAGAATCTGAGGAGCCTTCGGGAAGCCATGATTTGCCAGGTTGGCTCTTGGACAATGGATCATTTTTACTCCTCGTTCTGCCATCAATGCAATATCATGGTCTGACAGCATAACATTATGTGCGGTCAGAAGATTTGGACCCAAAATTCCCATTTCATCTAAAAATTCAGCAGGACGTTTTTGATAATTTTGCAGGCAAAAGCTAACTTCATCTTTATGCTCACATAAATGTGCATGGATGCCTGTATGAAGTTCTTTGGCACATTCACCTACCATGGTGATGAGATCTCTGGAGCAGGTCATTACCTGACGAATAGCAAACCAGATATCCACACGGCCATCGCCGGCTCCCTGATAGTTCTTATACAGCTCTTTTGTATGGTCTATAGCTTCAGATGCAGTTTCCTTCATTGCGCCTGTAATAGCATTGCCCATATCCATTGTGGATTTCGCTATTGCGGCTCTCATGCCGGATTCTATAACTGCATCAGCTACACGCTCCATATGTACACCGCCGGAATCAGCAAAAGCAGTAGTTCCGTTTTTGATCATTTCCAGACAGGCTAACTGTCCGCTGACGTAAGAATCTTCCGGGAGAAGATTGCTTTCAAAGGGAACCAGGAAACGAGTCCAAACCATAGGATATTCATCAGCAACACGACCTCTTAACAGCTGCTGACAGGTATGTGTATGACCGTCTATTAAACCTGGCATAACAAGCTTACCTTTTCCATCAAGTGTTTCTGTGGCAACACTATCAACGAATTCATCTGCTGAACCGATTTTTTTAATCCAAGTGTCTTTAATTCCTACTGAACAGGTGGATGAAACGCTCATATCAGGATTCAGAACCTGACAATTTTTGATTAAAATATCATAGTTTTCCATAATCTACCTCATTTCATCTCATATGATTGTTAAATGGCTCCTGTCATTTTCAAAACAATGTCTGCAACAAGAGCGGAGAATATAAAGGTTCCGGTAATTACAAATAAAGTGATCAATACCAGCTTCCATCCCATTTTTGCAAAATCCTTTAAATCTTTTCCCAGAGAAATACCGGCAAATGCACCAAGTGCTGTAGCCGGAGCTAAAAATGCAACAGGAGTTGTAGTTCCAACTACGATATCTTTTACCGGCGAAACAGGACATGCAAGAAGCAGCCCGAGAAGGGATACATACATCATAGAAGGAAGCTTAACAAATCGGCTCATAAATTTACTTATAGTAAGACCGATAAGAGAAATAGCACTCAGTAAAAGAACTCCAATAATGGAATCTTTTACAGGCATTTTGTAACCAATTACATTTGTAAGTATTATAATCACAGACACCATGAGAAGCAGTCCAAGCTGCTGTACGAAGTATTTTCTGACCATTTATTTAACCTCCTGATTATTTTTGCGTCCAATCTTAGGCTCTAAAATTGCGTATAATTTTTTTGCAAGAGGAAGGCCTACGAAAGTACCCATGTAAATTCCGGTAATACCGGTCAGCATATCACTGGCACCACCCATAATCATAATATTTTCTGCCTGCTGTGGGTATATTTCACCTAATGTTCCGGCAGCAGCAGTCATCATGGATCCACTTCCTACTCCACTGGCCATACCAAGAGCAATAGGATCGAAAATATTCCAGGAAGCTACAACGCTTGCAAGAATGCTGATAAATACTGTTCCGATTACAGAACCTACGATATAAACTGCAAAGGTTCCTTTTGTTTCCGGAGCGTCCGGTCCAAAAATATCTGTAGTTAATCCAAGGTTTGAATCACGGTTAATTGAGTAACATGCACCAATAGATTCCTTCTTTAAACCAAGCAATAATGCGAGAGGCATAGATAAAAGAATCGTTCCAAGGTTTCCGAATTCCTGAAGAAGTAATGCAGGACCCACTGAAACCAGTTTTGCAAGATTTGCACCGGAAGAAATGCCCATTTTTGCCATAAAAGGTGCCAAAACCACAAGGACCAGACTTCCGCCTATTTTACATTCCTCAGTTTTGAATACTTTAAAAATATCCGGCCCTAAAAGCCCTCCGAATATGACGGCAAACACCATCGGAAACAGAGTAAGTGTACCAACGCCAATGTTAAGCTTAACGGTTCCGATCAGATCACAGACTGCGGAAATGACCAGAGCGGCAAGGTAAATTTTCCAGTACTTTTTGATGACAATCTTTAGTTTTTCCATATAAGAAACTCCTTCCTTTTTTTCTGCGCAGGTGCGTAGTAATTTACGTTGCAAGTATAACATGAGAGCTGGTTTCTGCGAACATACAAAAAAGCGATGGGAAGCCATCGCTTTTTTCACTATATCAAGAAAGGTGTTTTCTCACTGCATTATTTTTTTATAAGAAAATCGTCGGGTCTTTATCTACATAAAAACAGCTTCATTCTGCATTAAAAGCTCCACAAAACGGCCGGCGGTATCAGAAAGTGTATGCTTTTGACGCAAAATCCATCCTATCTCAAGGCGAACTCCGTTTTTGACAGGCAGAGAAATAATGTCGCTGTAATTACTATCAAAAGATCTGTAACCACTTCCAATAGCAAATCCATGGCAATAACGCATAGCAGAATAGGAAGCTGCCCGGTCAGAAACATGGATTATTTTTTTTACCTGATAATTTGGAATGATAAGATCAGTATAAGCAGGGTTCGTGTCAGGTGAACGATCATAAGAAATAAAAGGATATTGTATCATTTCTTCAATATTAATTTCCTGGCTATTGGCAAGTGGATGGTTTTGGCATATGTAAGCATGAGCTGTCTGATAAACAATGTGATTAAAAATAATACCACGATTTCTTAATTCCTGAATCATCTGTCCTTTGCTATGCTCTGTGAAAAAAATAATTCCCAAATCGTCCAGTCCCCGTTCTACGCGATCCAGTACTTCTGAGGTACGGCATTCATAAAAACCACAGTGATAGGAACCATAGCTTTCATTTAACTTATTGATGACAGAAATAAAAGAGGCCATGCCGCAAATGTGATGCTGGGCAGAAACGGACAGACCTAAAGGCCGTTTTTTGGAACCGTTATATTTCTCATCCAGGTAGTCAAGACGGCTTAGAATTCCCTTAAACTCAATTAAAAGCTCTTCGCCGCTTCTGGTAAGACGTACGCCTGTGCTTTCTCTTATAAATGCAGTAATGTCATATGTGTTTTCTATTTCCTTAATAGCGCTGGAAATGCTTGATTGAGCTGTAAACAAACGCTTGGCTGCTTCACTGATAGAGCCGGACTCAGCTACGCTGATAAAATATCTTATTTGCTGCAGTGTCATATAAGGTCTCCTTTTTTAATCATCTGGATTCTCTTACGGTTGTAAACCAGATGCAGATACATGGCATCCTGTGCCCGGAGGGGATCATGAGCTGCAATGGCATTTGCAATCTCACGGTGAGTCTCGATGGTTTCTTCCGGCAGTGCACCTCCGGTGGTTTCTACAAAGAGAGGAATTGAGCTGTTGATCACAGGAACCAGTCTTGGAACTACAACATTTTTGCTGCTTAAAGCGATAGCTGTATGGAATTCGATATCCTTTTGCGTATGATCTTCGTGATTCCTTAACAATTCTTCAACCTCATCGCAAAGCGCAGTGATTTTTTTGATGTCTTTTTTGTCAGCATGTGTGGCGGCCATTGCTGCAATAGATGGCTCAAGAAGAAAACGGACCTCCAAAAGATCGTTGATCAGCTTTTGCTTGTTGCCGATGAAGGTAAAGCCAAGAGGGTCCTCCACCATTCCGGGAGAGGAGGCAATATAGGTACCGGAACCCTGACGGATCGTAACAATATTTCGGGAAGCGAGAAGCTTCATGGCTTCGCGCACAGAACTTCGTCCTGCATTCAGACGTTCCGACAGAATGGTTTCATTAGGCAGCTTATCTCCTGGCTGTAAGTTTTCTTCCAAAATAAGTGCAATAATGTCTTCTGATATTTTTTGAGGAAGGCTTTTTTCTTCAGATAACAAATGCATCGTATGATTTGCTCCATTTCTAATAGTTATCGTTCTTGTTTCCTATGATAATGTGTTTCGGGTTCAATGTCAAAATGCTAAAATGTACAAAAACAGATACAAAAATTTAGACAAAATTTCAGTAGTGCATTTTTGATGAATAGAATATATGATAAATACATCAGATTAATTTAAAGGAAAAATGCATTAAATACGGGTAAAAAGGGTATAAACACAAAAATAGGTCAGATGAATTCATAAGGGAAAGGTAAAACATCAGATGAATCAAGGAGCATTCGTGTAATTCATTAAAAGCGCCAATTGAATAAAAAAGAACCTCAAGGCATGATTGAGTTGCATCTTGGCGGATGTAAACAAAACAATCAAACACTGGAGGTTCCAAATGAATTATACACAGAATGAAAAGATTGAGCAAGTAACAGATTCAACAATGGTTGCCCTTTGAGAGAGGAGAAATCCTTTTCTCAAAGGGCTTTTTCTATTTATACGGATATTCGCAAACTACAAGATAAAGCTAAAACTTCATATACTCTAAGCACAAGGAGGTTGAGGTTTATGAGCCAAACAGCACAGTGTCTAAGGCATATAAGCCACGAACCTGGTGTACATTCTGCCCAATGGGAACAATGAAGGATGCGTCAAGGTAATGCAAGAATTATCGTGATACATCCTTTTGTATTTGGATTGAGTATTTTTCTTTCCCTGCTTGTCAAAAGTAATGGATGGAATGTATAATATTGTTAATGATCCAGAGATATTTATTTTGGAAACAGCTTAATCAATTTGGAGGTATAAAATGAAAGCACATAAGTATTGGTCAATCGGAGCGTTAATTACTATGATTGGAACTTTTTATACTGGATATAAAGGATCCAAATCAGGTCATAGGTATTTTGCGTGTAGCACTCTTATATGTATGATCATGTCTATGTATACGGGACATAAAATGATTTCAGGTAATAAAAGAACAAGAAAACAGGTGGAAAATACAAAAGCGGAGGAATAGTAAATGTTAGAGTTAGGAAAAAAAGCACCGGACTTTGAATTGCCGGATCAGAATGGAGAAATGCATAAATTAAGCGATTATGCAGGAAAAAAAGTGATCTTATATTTTTATCCAAAGGATAATACACCAGGATGTACGAAGCAGGCATGTGGCTTTTCTGAGCGTTATCCACAGTTTACTGAGAAGGGAGCTGTTATTCTCGGAGTAAGCAAGGACTCTGTAGCGTCTCACAAGAGATTTGAAGAAAAATACGGACTGGCATTTACGCTATTAGCAGATCCGGAGCGTAAAGTTATTGAAGCATATGATGTCTGGAAAGAAAAGAAAAATTATGGAAAAGTATCTATGGGTGTAGTAAGAACTACATATCTTATTGATGAGCAGGGAATCATTATAAAGGCAAATGATAAAGTCAAGGCGGCAGATGATCCTGAAAATATGCTTAAGGAATTGGCATAATGAAGATTATTTTATCACCTGCAAAAAAGATGATTGTAGATACCGATAACTTAGCACCGGTTGAACTGCCTGTCTATATTGATAAGACAGCAGAAGTATTAAACTGGATGAAAAGCAAATCAAAAGAAGAACTGAAAGCTATCTGGAAATGTAATGACAAGATTGCAGAGCAGAACTTTAACAGATTGGAAAATATGGATCTTTATAACAGGCTTACTCCGGCTGTTTTAGCATATGAAGGGATTGCATTTCAATATATGGCACCATCTGTGTTTGAAATCCAGCAGTTTGAGTATTTGCAAAATCATTTAAGAATCTTGTCTGCGTTTTATGGCATTTTAAAACCAATGGATGGTGTGACTCCTTATCGTCTTGAAATGCAGGCAAAGGTTGGAATTGGAGATGCAAAAAATCTGTATGAGTACTGGGGAGAATTGTTATACCGCTCAGTAATTGATGACAGCAGGATTATCATTAATCTTGCATCAAAAGAATACTCAAAATGTATAGAAAAGTATCTGACACCACAGGACAGATATATTACGATTGTATTTTGTGAGTTATCCGGAGATAAATTGGTAACAAAAGGTACCTATGCCAAGATGGCTCGTGGTGAAATGGTCAGATTCATAGCGGAAAATAATATTGAAAATCCGGTGGAGATTCAGAAATTTGACAGACTCGGATATTCGTTTAGGTCTGATTTATCTTCAGATTCAGAATATGTATTTGAACGCAAAATAAAATAGTTATTCAGGTAAAAGATGCTCAGTTTGGCAGTTTTTGTAATAATGAGAATTATTACTATTTTTATTGGCAGCAGGAGGATGGTGGTATATAATCCTTATTAAGAACTAATCCTAATAAGGAGGACGAATGACAAGTAGGAGAAATACCATTCAAAAAGATCTCGTAAGAAATACCGTATACGAAATGAGAAGACACGTTACGGCAAATGAAGTGTATGAATTTATAAAAGAAGCATATCCAACAATTGGAAAAGGAACTGTATATAGAAATCTTGATATATTGGTAGAGGAAGGTGCATTAAGAAAGGTTGAAGTTCCGAATGGACCGAACCGATTTGATTTTACATTGAAAAATCATTACCATGTAAGATGTATAAAGTGCGGTGAAATTTTTGATGTGGATATGGATCAAATACCGGATTTACTGGAAAGAATTCATAACACTCATGGAATTGAATTTGTGGATTATGATATTTCATTTAAAGGCATTTGCCCGAAATGCAGGGAGAAGGTAAAGGAGGAACAGCATGGATAGGAAAGCAATGTATAAGTTGAGTTATGGACTGTTTATATTGACCGCTAAAGAAGCAGAAAAAGATAACGGATGCGTCATTAATACAGCCATTCAGGCAGCTTCGGAACCAAACCAGTTAAGTATCTGTGTAAATAAGGCAAATTATACGCATGATATGATTCAAAGAACCGGAAAATTTACTGTATCAGTTTTAAGTCAGAAGGCACAATTTGAATTGTTCAAACATTTTGGCTTCCAATCAGGAAGGGATACCAATAAGTTTGAAGCATTTGAGCAGTGTGCCAGGGGCACAAATGGTATTTATTATATTACAGAAGGTACAAATGCATACATTTCTGTGACAGTTACTAAAACAGAGGACTTGGGTTCACATACGATGTTTATCGGTGAGATAACCGATATGGAAGTTTTAAGCAATGTTCCTTCAGTAACATATGATTATTATCAGAATAATATTAAGCCTAAGCCACAGGAGGTTGGAAAAACAGAGGACAGTCAGACAATATGGCGTTGCAGAATTTGCGGATATGAATATGTAGGCGAGGAATTACCAGATGACTTTATATGTCCTTTGTGCAAGCACCCGGCATCAGATTTTGAAAAAGTAGTAAAGAAACGGAGGTAAAAGAGATGGCGGCAAACGAATATGCAGGAACACAGACAGAGAAGAATTTACAGGAGGCATTTGCAGGGGAATCACAGGCAAGAAATAAGTATACCTATTTTGCTTCTGTAGCGAAAAAGGAAGGTTAGTATAAGAAGGTATGATGGTATGAAGATATTAGTAATTCCTGATGTTCATCTTAAACCGCAGATGTTTAAACAGGCTACAGCTCTTATGCATCAGGGAATTGCCGATCGAGCGGTATGTCTGATGGACATCCCTGATGATTGGGACAAGCAATATAATGTCGGACTTTATGAAGAAACTTATGATGAGGCTATTCGGTTTGCAAAAGCATTTCCGGAAACAGCCTGGTGCTACGGGAATCACGATTTGAGTTATCTGTGGCATTGTCTGGAGAGCGGTTATAGCTCCATGGCTTCACTGACAGTGCAAAGAAAGTTGTTGGATTTGCGAGAGGCTGTTCCAGAAGATAATCCCATTAAATATGTTCAGAGAATAGGCAATGTTCTCTTTTCTCATGGAGGCGTACTGAATTTCTTTGTAGAGGAATATGTTCCGCGAGCAAAATATAATGATGTGGATGCTGTGCTAGAGACGATTAATCAGCTCGGAAGAATCGAGATGTGGAATGATGCATCGCCGATCTGGCTGAGACCACAGCATTCAAAAATGAGATTATATAAGCCACGTAAGTTGTTGCAGGTTGTAGGTCATACACCTATGGATGCAATTACGAAAGAGGGAAATCTGATTAGCACGGATGTGTTTTCAACTTACAGAGATGGAAAGCCAATTGGAACAGAGGAGTTCCTCTTGCTCGATACAGTGACATGGGAATACTGCGGAATTAAGATGTAGAATCCGATACGTAATTGGATGCATATTATGTCTGCGTCTCAAATACGCTGCTTCTTTTTCATACTCTGTAATGGAAAACCAACGAAAATCTCTTTTTACCTCAAAAGAAAGTAATAGCCACCAAAAATATCGGAAAAACTTTGTGAAAAAATAGAATTGTGTTTCGCAAGGGTCCCCTGTAAAATAGCGGCAGGAGGAGAAAGAGAGAAAAGGAGCTTCTTAATCTTATGGGAACAAATGAAAAGAATATGACTGCGGGATCCCCCGGAAAACTGATCATAACGTTTGCCATACCACTGATGCTCGGAAATATTTTCCAGCAGTTTTATACGATGGCGGACACCATGATTGTTGGCCAGGTGGTAGGAGTAGAAGCGTTGGCGGCAGTAGGCGCCGGAGACTGGCTGGTCTGGCTGGTGCTGGGCATCATGACAGGTATCACACAGGGCTTTTCGATTCTTGTATCGCAGTACTATGGAGCAGGGGAAAAGGAAAATCTGAAATGTGCGGTGGCGAAAAGCTATATTATGACAGCATTACTGTCTGTGATTGTACTTGCAGTAAGTGAAGGCGCAGTTTATCACGTTCTTTTATTTTTGCAGACACCGGATAATGTTATTGATCTGACGATGCTATATTTGCGGCTGATTTTTGCGGGAGTCCCGATTATAGCTGCCTATAATATCTTTGCGGCGATCTTAAGGGCACTTGGAAACAGCAGATCTCCATTGATTGCAATGACCGTGGCAGCAGTGATCAATGTGGGACTTGACCTGCTGTTTGTGGCAGTTTTTGGCTGGGGCGTAGCCGGAGCAGCCGTGGCGACTGTTATTGCACAGGGATTTTCAGCCTTGTACTGTCTGCTTGTATTACGGAAAATCAGGGATATCCGACTGGAAAAGGAGGATTTTTACAGGCAGCCGTCTATGAGTCTGCGGCTTTTGAAGCTGGGGACTCCTCTTGCCATACAGAACGTGATCATTTCTGTGGGAGGACTTACGGTGCAGTATGTGATCAATGGCTTTGGCTTTCTGTTTGTAGCCGGATTTACGGCAACGAACAAGCTGTATGGAATTTTGGAGATGGCAGCCGTTTCCTATGGATATGCGATTACAACGTATGTAGGGCAGAATCTTGGCGCAAAGAAATATCAGAGAATCCGAAAAGGTGTGCGCAGCGGTACGTATATGGCAGTGCTCACTTCTGTTTTCATTTCCGGTATGATGGTGCTGATTGGGCGTAATATATTGTCTCTGTTTGTATCCGGTGAACCGGAGCAGATCCGACAGGTATTAGATATTGCATATAAGTATTTGTTTATCATGGCTGTCTTTTTGTGGATACTGTATTTGCTGCATGTGTATCGTTCCGCGATCCAGGGGCTGGGCAATACTTTGATTCCGCTTGCCAGCGGCATTGCAGAATTTGTGATGCGTGTCAGCGTTGCGCTGCTGCTGCCGAAATGGATCGGCGAAGAGGGAATATACTATGCCGAGATCTGTGCATGGAGCAGTGCGGCTGTTTTACTGATCATAAGCTATATGATTCTGATACGAAAATATAAAGATGCTAAAACGTCAGAAAGCTGATGCAGTCTCGCCTGCAAGAGGATTTTAGATCTCTTACCCCGCTTAAAGCATAAGTAAGAAATAATACAAAAAAAGCAGTGCTGCAGAACGCAAACTACAGGAAACAGATGGGAAGGCGTACCCGAGGTACGACAAAAATCTGTCATGCGGTAATTTGCGCTCTGTGGGACTGCTTTTTTGCATGATTCTTGGAGTTTTGGGGAATTACGACAAGAAATAACCAAAAATTTCAATAACTAATCCAAAAATATTCTATTTTTTTTCAGACCGCTTGTGATTATAATGAATTCATCAGCTAGGAACGAAGCGAATCTAGCAAAATCACCAAACGGGAGGAATAAAAATGAAAAGAAAAGCATTAGCAGCAATTATGGCAGTAGCTATGGCAGTATCCATGGCTGGTTGTGGAGGATCCACATCAGAGTCTAAAGATTCTACCCAGAAAACAGAAACAGCAGATTCTACGGCATCAACGGGCGGAAGCGTAGAAAACAAGGACAAACCTCTGTGCTGGTTCAACCGTCAGCCATCCAGCAGTGCTACCGGCGAACTGGACAAAGATGCTCTGAACTTCAACGGAAATACTTATTATGTAGGTTTCGATGCAAACCAGGGTGCTGAACTGCAGGGACAGATGGTTCTGGATTACATCAAGAAAAACGCAGACACGATCGACAGAAACGGTGACGGCGTAATCGGATATGTTCTGGCAATCGGTGATATCGGACATAACGATTCTATCGCCCGTACACGTGGTGTTCGTTCCGCACTTGGAACAGGTGTAGATGCAGACGGCGGAGTAGATTCTACACCGGCCGGAACAAACGTAGACGGAAAAGCAAAGGTTGTGCAGGATGCAACTCTGGATGTAGACGGAAAAACATATACCATCCGTGAGCTGGCTTCTCAGGAAATGAAAAACTCAGCAGGTGCAACATGGGATGCTGCAACAGCTGGTAACGCGATCGGAACATGGACAGCTTCCTTCGGTGATCAGATCGATGTTGTAGTTTCCAATAACGATGGTATGGGAATGTCAATGTTCAATGCATGGGCGAAAGACAACAAAGTTCCTACCTTCGGTTACGATGCAAACAGCGATGCTGTAGCAGCAATCGGTGAAGGATATGGCGGAACAATTTCTCAGCATGCAGACGTTCAGGCTTACCTGACACTGAGAGTTCTGCGTAACGCACTGGACGGTGTAGACATTGATACCGGTATCGGTACAGCAGATGAAGCCGGCAACTGCCTGACAGAGGGTGAGGATTACAGATACAGCGAAGAAGAGAGATCTTACTACGCATTAAATATTGCTGTAACAGCCGATAACTACAACGATTTCACAGATTCCACAAAAGTTTACGATAAAGTTGCAAAACAGCTGGATGAAAGCAAGAGCCCATCCAAAAAAGTATGGCTGAATATCTACAACGCATCGGATAACTTCCTGAGCTCTACCTATCAGCCACTGCTGGAGAAATATGATGATCTGCTGAACCTGAAGGTAGATTACATCGGTGGAGACGGACAGACAGAGTCTAATATCACAAACCGTCTTGGAAACCCGAGCGAGTATGATGCTTTTGCAATTAACATGGTTAAGACCGATAATGCAGCAGCATATACATCACTTCTCTCCAAATAATCTGAGACAGAATAAGAGTGTAAATGGTGACGATTCGGAGCCATGCGAAATCGAGATGAGGTCTCTGAATCGTTACCGTAAATGAATGAAATTATAGAGGGGTGTCAGCAATGATACCCTTCTTTATTAAGAAAAGGAAGCGCAGCTATGACAGATGATAAGAATAAATATATCTTATCGATTAACGGCATGAGCAAATCGTTCGGTAGAAATAAGGTTCTGAAACATATCAGCATGAATGTCAAACCTGGAACCATTATGGGACTGATGGGTGAAAACGGTGCCGGAAAATCGACAATGATGAAATGCCTCTTTGGAACCTATCAGAAAGATGAAGGAACCATCGTACTGGACGGAAAAGAAGTGAATTTCTCCGGCCCGAAGGATGCACTGGAAAACGGAGTGGCAATGGTACACCAGGAGTTGAACCAGTGTCTTGAAAGAAGTGTTGTAGATAACATGTTCCTTGGAAGATACCCAAAGAATTCCGTTGGAGTGATCGACGAAGGAAGAATGAAAAAAGAAACATCAGACCTGTTCAGAAAACTGGGAATTACAGTTGATCTGACGCAGCCAATGAAGAAAATGTCTGTATCTCAGAGACAGATGTGTGAGATCGCAAAAGCGATTTCCTATCATTCCAAAGTCATTGTACTGGATGAACCTACATCATCCCTGACTGCACCGGAGGTTGAAAAACTCTTTAAGATGATGCGTCAGCTGAAGGCGCAGGGAATTGCTCTGATCTACATTTCACATAAAATGGATGAAATATTTGAAATCTGTGACGAAATATCCGTACTGCGAGACGGAAGCCTGGTCATGACCAAGCCAAGTAAAGAAACGGATATGAACGAACTGATCGCCGCCATGGTTGGACGTTCTCTGGACAACAGATTTCCGCCTGTAGACAATACACCGGGAGAAACTATTCTTTCCGTACAGAATATATCAACAAAATATGCACCGAAACTGCAGAATATTTCCTTTGATATCAAAAAAGGAGAAATTTTCGGATTCTATGGTCTGGTCGGGGCCGGTCGTACGGAACTTCTGGAGACAATCTTCGGAATTCGTACAAAAGCAGAAGGAAATATCGTATATGATGGAAAAGTACTGAACTTCTCCTCCCCGAAAGATGCTATGGATCACGGATTTGCTCTGATTACAGAGGAAAGAAAAGCCAATGGTCTGTTCCTGAAGGGCGATATTACATTCAATACTACCATTGCGAATATGAAGCATTATAAGAGCGGAGTCGCATTATCGCATGACAAGATGGTGCGTGCAACGGCTGAAGAAATCAAGATCATGCATACAAAATGTATGGGACCGGATGATATGATCGCCAACCTTTCCGGTGGTAATCAGCAGAAGGTCATCTTTGGTAAATGGCTGGAGCGTTCACCGAGCGTATTCATGATGGATGACCCGACACGAGGAATTGATGTTGGAGCAAAATATGAAATTTATGAACTGATTATCAATATGGCGAAACAGGGAAAAACAATCATCGTTGTTTCTTCCGAAATGCCGGAGATTCTTGGTATTACCAACCGAATCGGTGTTATGTCTAACGGACGTCTGGCCGGAATCGTAAATACCAAAGAAACAAACCAGGAAGAATTATTGAGACTCAGTGCTAAATACCTGTAACAGGAGGAAAATTGGAAATGGCAGAAAACAGCGTTATTATTTCGTCGGAAGAAGAAGCAAAGCTTTTGAAGCCGATCGATGAATATGTGGAAGAAATCCAGAAAAAAATCGATGCATTACGTGCAGACGGCTTTGACAAAGTGAGCGATCTGAAAAAACAGATCGCGATCGCAAAAGAAAACAAGAACTTATCCGCAACACAGAGAGATAAGATCATTGAAAACAGCAAAAAAGAGCTGGAAAATGCAAAAAAAGTAGAAGCAGACAACAAAGAAGAAATCAAAAAGCTGATCGCAGAGGCAGAAAGCTATCTGGCCGCGCATTACAAAAAGGATTATTACGACGTAGTAAACAAAAGCTGCAAAGCTGCAAAAGCAGAAGAAAACAGCAGATATGAGAAGGTCAAAGCAGATCTAAAGAGCGAGCATCAGAAAAAGGTTGCTTCTCTGAAGGATGCAGAAGAGATTAAGGCTGAGAAATATGTGCTCAAAAATAAATTGTTTGATGCACAGATGGCTCACGAATCGAAGCTTCAGGAGATCAAGGACAGAAGACATGAAGCATTCATGCATAAATATCACCTGATCGACCTGTTGCGGGCTTCCAAATTTACATTCCCGCAGCAGAGAATACAGAAACTGGAAAATTACAGATATACCTTCGATTTATCTCAGTTCCTGTACAAAAACGGTCTGTATATCGTAATCATTCTGATCTTCATCGCACTGTGTATCATCACACCGATCGTTAAAAATACACAGCTGCTGACTGTTACCAACATCCTGAATATCTTACAGCAGGCATCCCCGCGTATGTTCCTTGCACTTGGTGTTGCCGGTCTGATCCTGTTAACAGGTACCGACCTTTCTGTGGGACGTATGGTTGGTATGGGTATGGTTACAGCAACCATCATCATGCATAACGGAATCAATACAGGTGCCGTATTCGGACATGTATTTGACTTCTCCGCTATGCCTGCTACAGCGAAAGCACTGTTTGCACTGTTAATGTGTGTAATCCTTACGACAGCATTTGCCATGATTGCCGGATTCTTCATGGCGAGATTCAAAATGCATCCGTTTATCTCTACCATGGCGAACATGCTGATCATCTTCGGTCTGGTTACCTATGCGACCAAGGGTGTATCCTTCGGTGCGATTGATTCTGCCATCCCGAATACTTTCATTCCGCAGATCGGAAAATTCCCGACCATCATTCTGTGGGCTGTTGCAGCAGTTGCCATTGTATGGTTTATCTGGAACAAAACAACTTTTGGCAAAAACCTGTATGCGGTAGGTGGAAACCCGGAAGCGGCAGCAGTATCCGGTATCTCTGTATTTAAAGTAACAATGGGAGCATTTATGCTGGCAGGTATCCTGTATGGCTTCGGTTCCTGGCTGGAATGTAACCGTATGGTTGGTTCCGGTAGTGCAGCTTACGGACAGGGATGGGATATGGATGCCATCGCAGCCTGCGTAGTTGGTGGTGTATCCTTTACCGGTGGTATCGGTAAGATCTCCGGAGTTGTAACCGGTGTACTGATCTTTACCTCCCTGACATATGCCCTGACGATTCTGGGTATTGATACCAACCTTCAGTTCATCTTCGAAGGTATCATTATTCTGGCAGCTGTAACACTTGACTGTCTGAAATATGTACAGAAAAAATAATGAAAGATTCATAAACAGATAGAATATAAGACAGCCCGGTCGTCCGATGGATGACTAGGGCGGTCTTTTATTCTGTTCTGGCAAAAATTTTTGTAACTATTCATTCAGCAGAGAGCAATCTTCTGCTATAATGAAGGAACAACAACGTACTCCGGAAAACAGGGGGATAAGAATGGAACAATATAAAGTGATTCTTGTCGATGATGAAGTAGAGGTCATCGATGTTATGAAAAAAAAGATCCATTGGAATGATCTGGGATTTGACGTAGTGGGAAGTGCCACCAACGGCGTGAAGGCTTTGGAGCTGGTGGAAAAACTTCAGCCGGATGTGGTACTGACGGACATTAAAATGCCTTACATGGATGGACTGGAGCTGGCAAGAAAACTGAACCAGGACTATCCTAATATTTACATTATGCTTTGCACCGGCTTTGACGAATTCGAGTATGCGAAAGAGGCCGTCCATCTGGAGATTAAGGAATATATGCTGAAACCCATCAGCGCCACCGAGCTGTCAGAGAGCCTGATGAAGCTGAAAACAACACTGGACAGGGAACGGGAAGAAAAGTTAAATGTAAAAAAACTGGAAGACTATTTCCAGGAGGTATTACCAAAGCTGCAGTCCAATTTCTTCATTTCCCTGATTGAAGGAAGAGTCAGAGAAGAGGACTATGAACGATTCCTTTTGGATTATCAGGTGGATATGAAGGGACCTTTGTTTTGCTGCATTATCTTTCATACCTCGGAAAATGATGTGCCGGATGGGATGAATCCCTTATTATTATCCATGTCCGTGGAACGGGAGATCAAACAGCGGCTGATGGAGAACTGTAATTGCCAGGAATTCATTTATATGGGTAATACCATTCTGATTATGGAACTCCATTCAGAAGATGAGATAGCTCAATTGACGGACAAGTGTGACCGGTTCTGCCGCTGGGCATGGAGAATTATGGGGGCGGCGGTTACCGCAGGGATCGGAACCGTCTGCAACAGTCTGTACGACATCAGTATTTCCTACGAGGGAGCCAGAGAGGCGGTATCCTATCGTGTCCTGTACGGAACGAAACGAGCCATCAATATCGCGGAGATCGTTCCTAAAGAGTCAAAAAAGGCGGTTCCCTTAGAAGAGACAAGGATGCAGGAGCTGTTTCGTGCCATCCATGTAGGGGATCAGGAGAAGATCCGGAAAGAAGCCATCAAAGAGACAGAAAAGCTCCATAAGAATGCAGCCACCATCAGCCAGTACAATCTGGCTACCATGGAGATTGTCAGCGGATTTTTCAAATTCTGTGCCAATAATTCCATGGATTTCAATGAAATTTCCGGAAATGTACAGAACCTTTATGAAAGAGTGACTCAGTTGGATGAAAGCTCTATGACAAACTGGATCATCAATATGTCTATGGCGATCAGCGAAAAACTGAGAAGTACCAGAAACAGTACCTCCAGACGGATCATCACCGATGCACAGAACATCGTAAAAGACAGATATATGGAACCGGCGCTCTCGCTGGATGATGTGTGCGCAGATCTTGGTGTGTCCAATTCTTACTTTTCGTCCATCTTTAAAAAGGAAACCGGTCAGTCCTTTGTCTCCTATCTTACCGATTACCGAATGGACAGGGCAGAAGAAATGGTGCTGAACACCGATGAAAAAAGCTATAAGATCGCAGAAAAAGTGGGATATCAGGATGCGAACTACTTCAGCTATGTATTCAAAAAGAAATTCGGTGTTTCCCCTTCCAAATACAGAGCTTCCGGAAAATAGGGAACAGGTGAAAGGGAAAATACATGAAAGATAGAAAAAGAAAGCCGGATTCCCGGAAGAATATTGCATTTAACATACAGTCGATTATCCTGTCTGTTCTTATGGCGATTTCACTGGTTACGATCATTGTAATGGGATTGCTGCTTTACCATCGATTCAAGCTGGCATTGGAAAAAACAGCAGTGGACAACACGGAAGCTACTGTAGAGGCTACCGTGGACCGGTTAGATGCAGACCTGCTGGATATCCGGCAGATTATAAACGGGGCAAACTACAACGTGGTCCAGCAGTTTGATATATCCAGCGGGGAATTCTCGGAGCAGTTCAGTCTGCTCTATGAGACCAACTCCGATAAGATCCAGAGCCTGGCTTTGTATGACCCCAAAGGAAATCTGATTGCATCGGAGCCGGTGGCGGCAGAAAAGAAAAATGTGAAGGTGCAGACGCAGGAATGGTATAAAAATGCGGAAGATGCCATTGAAAATATACACTTTTCCACACCGCATATCCAGGAGCTGTTTGAGGACGGCTCTTATCGGTACCAATGGGTAGTTTCCCTGAGCAGGTATGTAGATGTCAACAAGGGAGAGACACCGGAAACCGGTATTCTTTTACTGGATATGAAATATTCTGTGATCAGGGACGTGATGAAGCAGATCAATGACTGTTCCGGCGGAATCTACTATTATCTGACCAGTCAGGACGGAGAGATGATCTATCATCCACGGGGAACGGAGTTAAACCGCGGATTATTTGAAGAAAACAGTCTGGACGCGGCAAAATACGAGGACGGAACCTACGAGATCCGTTCCGGCGGTCAGAACGAGACCGTGATCGTCGGCAGCGTAGCCTATACAGGCTGGAAAATGATCGGTGTTGTGCCGGAGAGTGTGCAGGCGGCAAACTACAAGAACTTCCGTTACTATGTATTTGCTACTGTTCTGGTTCTTATGGTCATGCTTTTGGAGGGAAACCAGCTGGTTTCCCGGAAGATATCCAAACCGATCCGGGAGCTGGATGCTTCCGTCAAGGCCCACGAGGCAGGAGGAAAACCGGATATCTATATCGGCGGCTCCTCGGAGATCCGCCATCTGGGACATTCTGTGCAGAAGTCCTATGAACAGATCGAAAAACTGATGGACGAGATCATCCGGCAGCAAAATGAACGAAGAAAAAGTGAACTGGATGCCCTGCAAAGCCAGATCAACCCCCATTTTCTGTATAATACACTGGAATCCATCACGTGGATGGTGGAAGCCCAGGAAAATGAAGCAGCGGTTCGTATGATTTCTGAACTGGCAAAATTACTTCGTGTCAGTCTATCCCGCGGTAAGACCATCATTCCCATTAAGGATGAGCTGCAGCACAGCAGAAGCTATATGAATATCCAGCTGGCCCGGTACAAAGAGCGGTTTAAAACAGAATTCCGAATCGAGGAAGAGATCGAAAACTGCTGCATCGTAAAGCTGGTGATCCAGCCCATCCTGGAAAATGCCATCTATTATGGCGTTGGCAATATGGATGAGGATGATGGCGGCATGATCATCGTCAGCGGAAAAAAGAAAGACGAGGACATTCTGATCACCATCGAAGACAATGGGATGGGCATGCGGGAAGAAGTCCTGGAAAATATTCTGACGGATAACAGCAAGGTTCCGAAGCATGGTTCCGGTGTGGGCGTAATCAATGTGCATTCCAGAATCCGGCTGATGTTTGGCGAAGAATACGGACTTTCCATAGAAAGCGAACCGGACGAAGGAACAAGGGTTACGATCCGTATTCCGGCAATCCCATATACACCGGAAAACGCAGAAGCATTGGAATTACAAAAATACATACAGAGGAGACCGGGCGGATGAAAAAGAACAGAATGAAATTTCTTATAATTGAGTTTCTTTTGCTGCTGCTGGCAGTATTCTTTGTATGGAAGATTTTCGATCAGAACGTAGCAGAGCCCCGGATTGCGGTGATTCTTCCGGAGTCCGGTGACAAACGCTGGGATGCCCTGATCAAGGGAATGAAGCAGGCTGCGGCAGAGAACAACGTTCATATGATCATCTGCAATACGGAAGAGATCGACGGGCCGGAGGCGGAAAGAGAATTTATCAGGGAACAGAAGGACAACGATATTGATGGCTTTATCATATATCCGGCACCCGGTCATGAGACGGAAAATATGCTGAAAAAAGAGTGTGGAAAGAAACCGTATCTGCTGATTGCAGATGGTCTGGCGGTAAAAGAAGGGGAAACTGCCAGTCCCACGATCCAGCCGGATTACCGGGAGATCGGAAGATGGCTGGGAGAACGGCTGAGAACAAAAAAGCAGAAGATCGGAATTATCGCCGACTGGAAAATGTCCGAGGCTGTACAGGCGGAGATTTGTGGATTGAACGAGGCGCTGGAAGGCAGCGAAAGCAAGATCAGCTGGTGTATTTACCGGAGAAAAGAACAGGACATTGTGGAGCGGATGAAGAAGGAAACAGAGGCGGATGCTCTTGTCATCCTGGATGCAGGAATATTGGAAGAGTTTGGAGAGCAGGCAGAAAATGGAACATACGAGGGCGCGGAGCTCTATGGAGTGGGTTACAGTCTGAAGACAATTGCACTTCTGGATAACGGAAACATTCAGGGGCTGGCTGTGCCGGACGGATATGAAATCGGCTATAAAAGTGTGGAAGAAATAACCAAAAGGATCGAGCACAGGTCTTATAAAATGCAAGGATATATAACCGAATATCAGGTACTTGGCAAGGAAAATTTCTCTATGGACGAAGATTTAGAAAGGTTTTTATATTCCTATGAATAAAAAGAAAAGAAGGGTGGCAGTATTATTATCTGCCACGATAGGGAGTGCGGTGCTTGTGCTGTCGGGGTGTTCCGGCAAGTCGGACCAGACAGAGAAAACCCTGCGGGTCGGAGTGATAACCTACACTCAGGATGATCCTTTTATCAATGGATTGACGGATGAACTGAAGGCGCAGCTGAAAGCCATGGAAAACAAAGAACGAAGGATTATCGTATCGACAAAAAGCGGAAACGACGATCAGCAGGAACAGAACGAAAAGGTGGAAGAGATGATTGATGCCGGCTGTGATGTGCTCTGTATCAATCTTGTGGACCGGACAGCTCCGTCCCGGATCATCCGAATGGCAAGGAATGAAGACATTCCTGTGATCTTTTTTAACAGGGAACCGGTAAGGGAAGACCTGATGCAGTGGGAAAAGCTGTATTATGTGGGCTGTGATGCAGAACAGTCCGGGATTATGCAGGGCGAGATTGCAGAAGAATACATCAAGAGCCATCCGGAAGTCGATAAAAATCAGGATGGAAAGATCCAATACGTGCTTCTGGAAGGAGAAGCAGGCCATCAGGATGCCATCAGCAGAACAGAGTATTCCGTAAAGACACTGATGAAGAATGATGTTATACTGGAAAAGCTAAGCTATCAGTTAGCGGACTGGAACCGGGGACAGGCGGAAAACCGCATGAACCGTCTGATCAGCCAGTACGGAAAAAAGATTGAACTTGTTATGTCCAACAACGATGAGATGGCACTTGGGGCTGTGGAGGCCTATCGGAAAGCAGGCTATGTCCGTGAAGAATGGCCGGTGATCTTCGGAATTGATGGCCTGGAAGAGGCTCTGGAAGCCGTAAAGGCAGGAGAGATGCAGGGCAGCATCCTAAATGACAGAGTGGATCAGGCAAAGAAAATGGCGAAAATGGCAGTGGAGCTGTTCGAGGGAGAGGAATTTGACCAGGAAAGCCTGAAAGAAGGCCGGTATTATTTTTCAGAATATCAGAAGGTAGACGGCAGCAACATCGATGAGTACCTGAACGCAGAAGAGACGATTTCCCACTCCGGAATGTAAGCAGGAAGACTGCGTTTGCAGGCAGAAAGAGTAAGTAAAGACGTGTCTTTATTTTAAACCAATCAAGCAAGCAGCGAAGCGGATTGCGAATATCCGCCTGACAGAATGAGGAAAAACAGATGGAACATACATGGACCAAAGATTTTTATCAGGAGACAGATCCGGCGAAACGGCAGCAGATCTTAAAAGAACATATCGGAGAGGAGGAAGCCTGGGAAGAAGAATACCGGGCTCGGCTCTGGACGGCCCGATACGGACAACGCAGGCTCCAGAAGGATGAATTTGTCAAATGCCTGATGGAACTGAAGTATCTGGCGGAAGGAACCTCTCTGGATCCGGGAGGCGACAGAAGAAAGATGGGAGCCCGGATTCTCTCTACGTTGTGTCTGGCGGAAGCCATGCAGTCAGATGAGGGATACCAGAAAATTCTTGCAGATGAACTGTACAATGTATTCCTGAAATTTATTCAGGTCAGCAGAGGAGGCAGAGGATTTACCTCTCTGGTATTCGGCATGGGACAATTGTCCGAAGAAGGAATCGCGAAAAAAATCGCCGAACAGATCAGTGTGATCGCGTTCAAGGCACCACGCCTGCTTCACATGGAAAAAGAATTCATCCTGCTCCGGGAAGCCGCCCTCCGGGCATATCGGCAGGAGTATCCGAACAGGGAGCATTTTCTGAATAAATATTGAGGTTATTGCAGTAATGTCTGAAAAGTGACCGGGCGGAAAGAGAAAGGAGAATAAAATGGAATACAGAAAATTTGACAATGTTATAGTAGCAAGGATTGACAAAGACGAAGAAATATTGGAGCAGCTGAGGGTAATTGCCATAAAGGAGAATATAAAGCTTGCCAGTGTCCAGGCTCTTGGAGCGATCAATGATTTCACAGTCGGAGTATACAAGACAGACGAAAAGAAATATTATTCAAACAGCTTCCAGGGGTATTATGAAATTACATCACTGACAGGTACAATCAATACAATGGATGGAGAATATTATGCACATCTTCATATGAGTGCCGGAAATCAGAAGGGCGAGGTGTTTGGAGGACATCTGAACAGAGCGATTGTCAGTGCAACCTGTGAGCTGGTCATCACGGTAATTGACGGAAGAGTGGACAGAGTTCATGATGAAGAAACCGGACTTAATATTTTTAAGTTTAACTGAAGCTGCAAAGCAGCTATTCGGTTATGAGCAAGTAGCGAAGCGGATTGCGAATATCCGCTTGACTTAAAAGCCTGAGAGGAAATAGTGAGAAGCAACATCGGGATGCAGCGTAAGCGAAATCGAGATGTGATCTGAAGAGATAATACAATTTACGAAAAAGTGGATTTTCCACATAAATACCTGAACTGGAGGTGTATGGGCTATGATAAAAGAACATTATTCGATCCTGTTTTGCAGCTTAACGGGTAATACAAAGAAGCTGGCTGATGTAATCTATGAAACGTTGCCAAAGGACAAATGCGATTATTTTGGCACAAACGATTCGCAGGTACCGCAATCCGACGTATGCTATATCGGATTTTGGACGGACAAAGGGAATGCGGACCAAAAGACATTAGAATTGTTGTCGAAATTAAAAAATAAAAAGATTTTCCTGTTTGGAACAGCTGGATTTGGCGGAAGTGATGCCTATTTTGAAAAGATTCTCGGACAAGTCAAACAGTCGATCGATGCAAGCAATACGGTCATCGGTGAGTATATGTGCCAGGGAAAGATGCCACAGTCTGTGCGCGAACGGTATATGAAAATGAAAGAAAACCCGGAACATCCGGCCAATCTTGATCTGCTGATTCAGAATTTTGACCGTGCTTTGTCACATCCGGACAGCGAAGATTTGGAAAGACTGAAAAAGTCATTATGAGATAGAAAAGTATGTTGTGCTTGATAAAAATAATCAGATAAGAGCAAAATTCGCGAAATGATTGCAATGGGTCGTCAAATGGAATAGAATGGAGAGAAAAAAGAAAGGTGTGGAAAAGGCAGGGCTGGCAAAGCATATCCGGCAGATGAGGTCATGCAGAAGTAAAAACAATGAAAACTACAACAAAACAAACTCATTTATACAGTAACACGGATCTTCGCAAGCTTTTAATTCCGATCATCATTGAACAGTTACTTTCTTCCCTGATGGGAACTGTCGACACGATGATGGTCAGCAATGTCGGGTCTGCCGCAATTTCGGCAGTCTCGTTGGTGGATTCCATTAATATCTTAGTCATTCAGGCGCTTTCTGCGCTGGCGGCAGGAGGAGCGATTCTCTGTTCGCAGTATATTGGAAGCGAAAAACGGGATGGAGCAATCCGTTCGGCACAACAGGTGCTTTTTGTTATGACAGTTTTGTCCGTCGCATTATCCGCGGGCTGTCTGATTTTCCGTGTTCCGCTGCTGCGCGTGATTTTCGGGGCAGTGGAAGCGGATGTTATGAAAAATTCACAGGTGTATTTCCTGTTTACGCTGCTGTCATTCCCGTTTATCGGTCTTTACGATGCGGGCGCATCGATTCTGCGGGCGCAGAACAACAGCCGCAGTCCGATGGTGATTTCGGTGATTTCCAACTTTATGAACATCGGCGGAAATGCCATTCTTATTTTCGGCTTCCACATGGGTGTCGAAGGAGCCGCGATTTCGACTTTAATTTCGCGTATTTTCTGTGCGGTTGTCGTACTGTGGAAGCTTCGGGATGAAAGCAAACCGATTTTTGTGAAGCAGTATCTTTCCATTCGGCCGGACTTTGGTTTGATCAAAAAAATACTGTTCATCGGTATCCCATCGGGAATCGAGAACAGTATGTTCCAGTTTGGAAAGCTGGCGATTCAGTCCACTGTGTCCACACTTGGCACGGTTGCCATTGCCGCGCAGGCGATGACGAACATCCTTGAGAACCTGAACGGTGTCGCTGCGATCGGTGTCGGCATCGGACTGATGACGGTAGTCGGTCAGTGTCTCGGCGCGGGCCGGAAGGATGAAGCAATCTACTATATTAAAAAACTGTGCTGGCTGTCAGAAGTGGTTATCGTTGCAAGCTGTCTGCTGGTATTTGTGCTGACAAAACCGATTACGATGATCGGCGGTATGGAGGCAGAGAGTGCAAAGCTCTGCATGCAGATGATGATCTTTATCACGATTGTAAAGCCGCTCTGCTGGGTCATGGCGTTTGTCCCGGGATACGGCATGCGGGCCGCGGGAGATGTAAATTTCTCCATGATCACGTCCTGCTGTACGATGTGGCTGTGCCGTGTGAGTCTCTGTATTTACCTGTGCCGCGTATGGGGATTCGGCCCGATTGCGGTCTGGATCGGTATGGCGGCAGACTGGAGCCTGCGGTCCATTCTCTTTACCATCCGGTTCAAATCAGGAAAATGGCTGAATCATCATTTGATAGAAGAAAAGAAACAGGAGAGCTAAACATCTTCTTCCGGTAAAAAGGAAAGCGCATATGCAAGAGAGTCGTTGAGATGAGATTTTTGACCGCGGCTGGAAGCCGTACCGGATCAATCACCTGAGCTGGTGGAAAGAGGAGCTTGCATCCGAAGAAGAGATGGAAGAGGGACGGAACAATCTTGCAGCACACGACAATCGGAATGTAGATGAAAAGAAAATCCTTTTGTACGAACAGATCATTCGGGTTGTGTAGAAACAGGAAGAAAAAACTGGATTTTTCCAGTACCGGATGATAAGATAAAACTGTGTTTCGGGATGGCTTAAACATATGGAGGTGCAGGATGGAACCAATTTATTTGTCAATCCAGCAGAAAGAAACTGGCAGCCGCATCAAATCCCTTCTTCGTGAAAGCGGATACACCGTGAGAGACATTCAGAATGCCATGGGTTTTGAAAATCCACAGGCGGTCTATAAATGGATTTCCGGCAAGTGCCTGCCAAGTCTGGACAACTTTCTCATTTTAAGCAGATTATTAAACACAAGCATCGAAGATATCCTCGTCATTGACGGGGATATTCCTCGCTTCAGGATAATTTTAAACTACACACAACGGTGGCAGGAAAGTCTCCACCGGCTCCGTTGACTTTATATGTGCAAACTGATAAGATACTCATAAGTATGTTCTTAGGGGTATCTTATTTTTGTATTTCAAAAAGAAAAGGGGAAATTAAATAATGACAAAAAAGAAAATCATTGGCCTTTGCATCGGCGCTGTCGTTCTTGCTGCGGCTGCGGCCGGTGTGAAGGAAGGCAGCTGGCTGATGAAGCATCGCCGGATGCAGAATGAGTTTACGCATGAGATGAATGCATTCACGACCAAAACAAACGCTGAGCTGATCCAGCCGACGATTGTTGCGGAGGATGATATCTACGGCTGGTTTTTCCATGAGGAAGATGACGGGCTGTACATGAATCTCTATTACCGGATCAAAAACGAGTCCAATCAGCACGAAATTGCATCCAGTGAATTTCCTGTGAAGATCAAAAAGGAGCTTCTTGCGGATGATGAAGTGTGGAGCAGAACGACGCGGACCGCGAAAAATCAGGTTCACGCGGAATACCTGGAAGGAGAAGATGACATGACGGTTTCGTTTGACGTCTATTACCAGTGTGAGGGTTCCTGCGGGGAATATTTTGCGGATATTACCGTGACGGACAGTGAGACCGGAAAGCTCTACTACAGCAGTGAAGCAGAAAATGAAGCGGCAGAATAGGAGGAGCGATGGCCGAAAAAGAAAGCAAAAATAAATGGCACACACCGGCGGAGCGGATTATGATGCTGGGGTTTGCTGCGGTGATTCTGCTGGGGACAATTCTTCTTTGCCTGCCGGTTTCTGCGGCGGACGGAAAAAGCGTTTACTGGCTCGACGCCCTGTTTACCGCAACGACATCTGTCTGCGTGACGGGCCTTGTCACCGTTCCGACGGCGACGACATGGAGTACCTTTGGAAAAATTGTGATCCTCGGGTTGATTCAGTTCGGAGGTCTTGGCATCATGGCGTGCCTGACGATGGTGTTTCTGATCCTGCGCCGGAAAATCAGTCTGCAGAGCCGTAAACTGATCCAGGACACTTACAATCTGCCGGTTTTAAAGGGCAGCGTCGGTATTGTGCGGAAGCTGCTGATCGGCACGGCGGCGGTGGAGCTGGCGGGAGCCTTTTTCTACAGCTTCTGGTTTGTGCCGGAATACGGTTTCTGGAAGGGAATCGGCTACAGCCTGTTCCACTCCGTATCCGCCTTCTGCAACGCCGGAATTGACCTCGTCGGGGAATCCTCGTTCGCCCCGTTTGTGACGAACCCTCTCATCAACTTTACGACGATGGGCCTGATTTTCTTAAGCGGCCTTGGCTTTCCGGTCTGGTGGGAAGTGCTGGAGCGCGTGCAGGATCTTGTAAAAGGAAAACGGACCCGGAAAAACTTCGTGCGCGGCTTCACGCTCCACACCAAACTGGTTCTGACGACAACAGTCATTCTTCTGTTCGGCGGGGCGCTTCTGATCCTCGCGCTGGACTGGAACAACGCATCCTCGCTTGGCAGCTTAAAACCGGCGCAGAAGGCTATGGCGGCCTTCTTCCAGTCCGTGACGACGCGAACCGCCGGCTTTGAGACGATCCCGCAGGCAAACTTCTCGGACGGCTCCGCGATGGTAAGTATGATCCTCATGTTCATCGGCGGCTCTCCGATGGGAACGGCGGGCGGTGTCAAGACGACGACTGTTGCGATTCTGCTCGTGGTCGTCGCATCCTACATCCGCGGCGATTCCGACACCGTGGTCTGGGGACGGAAGGTCATGGAAGAAAACATCCGCACCGCGGTCGTTATTTTCTTCTTCGCACTGACGATGGCATTCACCGCGACGGTGCTTCTGATCTCTGTCACCGGAAGTCCTCTGCTGGACTGCCTGTATGAGATCGTTTCCGCTGTGGCAACCGTGGGACTGACGCGGTCGCTTACGCCGACACTTCCGGCGGCGGGAAAAATCATCGTAATTCTGGTCATGTTCATGGGACGTCTTGGACCGGTTACGCTGGCCATTGCACTGCGGCGGAGAAGCGGAAGAAAAGATGTGGATATCCAGCGCCCGGAACAGAGGGTGCTGATTGGATAAAAGAGGAGAAAAAACATGAGTAAACAATACGCAGTCATCGGACTTGGAAAATTCGGCTTCGCCGTGGCGACGACGCTGGCGCAGGCAGGAAAAGAAGTGCTCGCGGTCGATAAAGACCCGGAGCTGGTACAGGAGATCGCCGATCTCGTCACATATGCGGCGCGCGCGGACATCACCGACAGCCGTGTTTTTGCATCGCTTGGCATCAGCAACATGGATGTCGTGATCGTCGGCATCTCTGAAAATATGGAGTCGAGCATCCTCGCCACCCTGCAGGCAAAAGAGGCGGGCGTGCCGCTCGTCATCGCAAAGGGCATGAGCCAGATGCATGCCAATATTTTGAAAAAAGTCGGCGCGGACCGCGTCGTGATGGCGGAGAGTGAGACGGGCATCCGCCTCGGAAAAAGCCTGATTTCCGGTGGCTTCCAGGACTTCTTCATGCTGTCGGATTCGTTCTCCATGGTAGAGCTTCCCGTGCCGGAAGCGTGGACGGGGCATAACCTCGAGGAGCTGGATCTGCGGAAGAAATACAGTATCAACGTAATCGCCGTCAAGGACGGGGAAGACATCCGTGTCACGGTCAATCCGAAGACGCTGCTCCGCGCAGAGGAAGTGCTGATTCTGATCGGCGAAAACAAAGAACTTGCCAAATTGATGAAAAACAGGAAATGAGGGGACCATTCATGATTACAAGCAGCAGCAATGCACAGGTAAAAAACATTATTGCGCTGAACAAAAAAGCAAAAGAACGCCGGGAGCAGGATGTTTTCGTGGCGGAGGGCTGGAAAATGTTCCAGGAAGCGCCGCGGGAATGGCTGAAAAAAGTATATGTGTCTGAGAGCGGCAGCAAAATGCATGAAATGCCGTCCGACGGGACAGAATACGAAGTAGTGGACGACCGCGTGTTCCAGTCCATGTGCGACACGAAGACGCCGCAGGGTGTTTTAAGTGTGATCCGCATGCCGCATTACACCGAAGAGGAGGTGATGGACAACGGAAAGACACCGCTTCTGATGGTACTTGAGGATCTGCAGGACCCTGGAAATGTTGGAACAATCATCCGCACCGCAGAGGGCGCAGGAGTCACCGGCATCATCATGAGCCGCGGTACCGCGGATATCTTCAATCCGAAAACGATCCGTTCGACGATGGGCTCGATCTACCGTATGCCGTTTCTGATCGTCGACGATGCGGTCGGATTTGTAAAAGGCTTAAAAGCGCGGAAGATCTGTACGTACGCGGCACATCTGCATGGCGTGCATTCCTACCGCGAGGAGGATTACACAAAAGGAACGGCATTCCTGATCGGAAATGAGGGAAACGGCCTGACTGATGCAATGGCAGAGGCCGCCGAGTGCCTGATCCGTATTCCGATGGAAGGAAAAGTGGAGTCGTTAAACGCAGCGATTGCATCCGCCGTTCTCATGTATGAGGCACACGGCCAGCGCGCATAAAAGAAAGAGCGTTACCGGTTTTCTTACATTTCTCTTAACCTGCCGGAAACCTACTCGACAGAACCGGTATTTTGAGCTAAAATAGAAAGAGCAGAGTCCGGGCTGAATTTCTGTCAGTCCGGTAAAACTGTAATATTTGCCAGAAAAGCAAAAGCTGTTTTGGGAGGAAGGAAAAATGAGTGAGAAAAAAAACATCAGTAAAAAGGAGCTCCGAAGAAGAAAGCGGAAGCGTGCGCTGATGATCAAAACAGGAATTCTATGTGTTCTGCTTGTCATCTTCGGCATTGGAATCTGGGCTTTGGCCGGAGGAACAGAAAAAATCCAGCAGAAAGCACAGGAAAAAGAGGATCAGAAAACAGCAGAGGTGGACGGTTCCGTATCGTCGGACAGCACGGGAAGTGCTGAAGCGCCGACAACGAAAGCACAGATTATGGCGGAAGCCGATGCACTTGCGCAGACATACGATTACGATGGAGCCATTGAAAAGCTCCAGAGCGTAGAGGGCGCAGCGACCGACGCGGATATCATCACAAAAGTAGCAGAGTACACCAGCACGAGAGATGCCTGTGTGCGCGTCAACGTCAACGAAGTAACCCACATTTTCTATCATTCTCTTGTAGTCGATCCGCAGAAAGCGTTCTATCAGGACAACGCACAGACCGCAGGCTTCTGCCAGTGGATGACCACCGTGGATGAGTTCAACGCGATCACCCAGCAGATGTACGACAGAGGATATGTCATGGTTTCGATCAACGATCTCGTGAAAAAGACCGTAGATGATGACGGAACCGTTCATTACGAGGAAGGGGACATTTACCTGCCAGAGGGCAAGAAAGCATTCGTTCTTTCTCTGGATGACCTTTCCTATTACCACTCTTACGACGGACGCGGCATTGCCAGCAAGATGGTAGTCGGCGACGACGGAAAACCGACCTGCGAATACATTCAGGATGACGGAACTGTTGTGACCGGTGCTTACGACTGCATCCCGCTGATGGATCAGTTTATCGAAGCGCATCCGGATGCCGTATACCACAATGCGCGCGGAACCGTAGCACTGACCGGCTACGATGGAATCCTCGGATACCGCACCGACGGTGATTACAAGACGAGAGAAGATCTGACGGATGATCAGGTAGCATGGCTTGATGCACACCCGGATTTCGACTGGGATAAAGAGTGCGAGGAGGCGAAAAAAGTAGCCGATGCGATCAAAGCAGACGGCTGGACATTCGCAAGCCATACCTGGGGCCATATCCGTGTCGGCGACAAACCGATCGAGACGATCCAGGCGGATACCGAGAAATGGCTGACGTATGTTGCACCGCTCATCGGCGGAAGCGATATCATCATCTTTGCACATGGACAGGATCTTTCCGACTGGCACGATTACACGATGGACAATGAGAAGTTTGCTTACTTAAAGAGTCAGGGCTTCAACATCTACTGCAACGTAGATTCCTCCCAGTATTTCGTTCAGGTAAGAGACAATTACCTGCGTATGGGACGAAGAAACCTGGATGGATACCGTCTGTACCAGAACCTCTACGGAGGCGGCGAGGACAGAACAAGCGATCTGTTTGATTCTGCCTCTGTTATTGATCCGCAGCGGCCGACAGATCCATCTCTTTACAATTTAGGTTAAAGAATTTTGAAAATGAAAAAGATCTCACAGAACTTTCTATTATTTATAGAAGAAAGTTTGTGAGATCTTTTTTTCAGCAGGGCGAACCGTTTACAGATATTTTTCTACGAGCGGAAACGGCAGAGGCCCGAGACGGAGCAGTTTTTCATGGAAACCGATCAATGAGAATGAGTCACCTTCCTGTTCCTGCACTTCCGAGAGGAGCTGTGAAAACGAGAGCGATCCGACACAGTATTTCAGATAGTTCGCCGGTGTCTCGAGAATATACTGATATAAAGAGGCAGCGGCCGACGCATCCGTGATGCCGAACTGCGCCAGAAAGGCTGACGCATCCGAGAGGAGCCATCCCTGGCTGTGGATTCCGAGATCCAGCAGCGAGCAGAGGGTAAGATGCACCGAGCGGTTCAGATACCAGAGACGGCAGAGCGCCTGCGTGTTTGCATCGAGATTACGTGCGGCGTAGCGGCAGGCATATGATTCAACGTAAGTTGCCCATCCTTCCACATAACCCGACGGCGCGTAGAGACGGCGGATCAGAAGCGGGTCGGAGCGCGAGAACGAGACGGTCTGGTACAGATGGCCGGGAAAGCCCTCGTGGGCAAGTGTGGAATACAGCTCGATGCCGGTCATCTCATCCGCGGGATTCAGGTAAATGGAGTTGGGTGAATTGACATCGGCGGGCGGTGTGAGATAAAAGGCGGGGCTTAAAAAATCCTTGAGAGAGTCATCCACGGTCTTTACTTCGTATGCGATACCCGAAAGAACGGGAAAATCTTCAGAAACGGCATTCTGCAGATCGGCAAGCATTTCCTCCGGCGTGGAGAACGGCAGCACGAGCGCCTGCTCTGAGAGGGAGAGCGACGGATTCTGATCGAGAATGATCTGCATTTCGGCACACTGGTCCGCAAGCTGCTGTGTTAAAAGGCGGGTCAGCTCCTCCGGTGAAGCGTCAACACCGACGCGGCTGCGGAGAAGATACGCATAGTAGGAAAGTCCGTCTTCCTGCCGGGAAAGACCGCCGGCGTTCTGCGTTCCTTTGCCGCAGAGTGAAGAAAGCGCATCGGAAAGAGAGCGGTAGGCGGGAAAAACACAGGAGGTAAGGAGTTTTTCATGCGTCTGCAGACAGAGATTCCTTTCCGCCTCAGAAAACAGTGAAGACGCCTGCAGTTTATTCTGAAAAACGGTGTGGAGCAGATGGCTTTCCGGTGTATCCGCGTCGGCGAGAAAAGCACTGCACTGGCGGATAATGCCATCGACCGCAAGGTCATTCTGAAACACGCCCTGCCGGGATTTTTCCTGCTCGAGTGCGATGAGGTCGGAGAAATAGCGCGGGAGATCCTGCAGAAGATGGAGGTAATCGGCGATATCCTGCTGTGTGCGGAACGGGTACTCTGCGAGCAGAATGGGAAGCTGTGCCTGAATCCCGAGCGACGGACCGAGCGGTTCCGCAAGAAGGCTGGTGCTGCCCGGCATTTTCTCGCAGTCCAGCTCGTAGAGCAGAAGATCGAGCGTGATCTGATTTTCCGCGGAGAGGCGGTTGCGATGAAAGGATGTGAGCGTTGTTTCCACACTCTGCAGCAGGGCATCATATGAGGTGCGGTCAGGGATGGAAACCGTGCCGAACGAGGCGGTGCTGGGGGCAATTCCGCGGGAAGCCGGATCAGCGAGGGTATAGTGGAGCGTGATGGCAGAAGAGGTTACCTCGGAGTGGAACCGTTCCTCCACATACGCGGAAAACCGGCGGTTCTCACCAGGGGAAAAGAACGGGGAAAAATACCAGAACAGCAGGGCGAAAAGAAGTCCGCCGCACAGAAGCAGAGGGAACAGGATGCGGCGGTGCAGAGAAGCTGGTTTCATAGAATAGGCTCCGGTGCGGACAGTTATCATAAAGTATGAAAAAAATGCTGATTTTATGCGCTTTTTCCGTGGCCTTTCATTTGACTTTCCAAAACGGCTTTGCTATAATCAGTAACGAATGAAATAAGGGACTTTTCAGTGCGGAACGGATTTGAAAAAGAATCCGCGAAGATAAAAGGGAATCAGGTGGAAATCCTGAGCGATCCGGTCACTGTAAGCAGGGAGTGTTAGCTGCAGAAATGCCATTGTGCGAAACGCATGAGAAGGCGCGGCTGCCGTGAAGATCTGCGAGTCAGGAAACCTGCTGGAAAGGTTAGTGAATCGCTTCCGATGAAAGCATATATTCATGGAAAGATGTACGAAGCAAAATCGGACATCTGCTTTTTTGTCGCCATGCGTCCGAAAAAGAGCTCCGGTGGAGAAACTCTTTTGCAGAAAAAGCAGATGTCTGTTTGTCTTTTCGCAGAAAAAATGTGTCCTCAAAAACAAGATTACTTGCAGGGAGACATCATTGACGGGGACAGGCACCGCCCAGCTGCCTGAAAAAGTCAGACGGAATCCGGAGCAGATGCGCGAAGGATATCCGAAGAAAAGGAGAAGTTATGAAAGGAAATTCAAGCAAATTTCTGGCACTGCTGTTGTCGGCGTCCATGATCATGAGCCCGACTGCCAGCGTATTAGCAGATACGCAGGAAAAAGCAGCACAGACAGAAAGCAGCGCAGCCGCAGAGGAAGCGCTGCAGAGCGAAGAAACAGCAGAGACGGCAGAACCGGAAACAACACCGGCAGAAACCGAGAGCAGTGAAAGCACTGCAGAGACTCCGGCAGAAGAGCCGACGGAAACACCGGCTGCGCCTGCAGAGGATCAGACACCGGCAGGATCTGACGAGACCGAGACACCATCTGCAGATGAGGATGCTTCGGAAGATACTGCAGAGGACACTGCAAAAGACGGTGAAGAGACTGCCGATACCACAGAAAAAGAGCCGGAAGCAGCAGATGAGACTTCCCAGGATGCTAAAAAAGAAACACCGGCAAAAGAAGAAACCAAAGATGCTGTAAAAGAGAATACCAGTCCGGCGGCAGAACAGCCGAAAACGGAAGTAAAAGAAACAACCAAAAATGAGGCATCCAATACAGCCGAGGAGAAAGAAACAAAAGCAGCGGAAGCAGCAAAACCGGCAGATGGTGAGTATGAGACTTCTGCAGAAGCAACCGGAAGCATGTTCCGTGTGATTTCTTCCAGACTCATCGTAAAAGATGGAAAACTGAAAGCATCCATTCTGCTGAGTGGAACCGGCTATGATTACCTGTATACGGGAACAGCAGCAGAAGCTGCCGCAGCAGATGAAAAGAGCTGGATTGCTCCGACAGGAAGCGAAACCTATACGGATACGAAGACCGGTGCAGAAAAGACCGGATATCGTTTTGAAATTCCGGTGGAAGAGCTTGACAAACAGATGGATGTTGCCGTTCGCTCAGCCAAGAAAAAAACATGGGCTGATAAAACTGTTACGATCCACAGCACCGCTGCAATCCCGACCGTAACCCCGGAACCGACCGAGCCCCCGGCCCCGAGTGAAACACCAGGCGATGATTCTTCCGAGACACCAGTCAGCGTAGAAGCACCTGTTGTAAAGGACAACGGTCAAGCATTCAAAATGTTCCTCATCTCTGAGGCGACCATGATCAACAAGGGCGACAAACTTGTTCTTACCCTGAAAACAAACAACACATCGTTTGATAAACTGTATTTTGGAAATAATGATGACCTTGCAAAAGCACCGGTTATTCAGGGAATGCAGGAAGCAAACGACGGTTTTTCCTTTGCGTTTGAAGTAGATGCTGACAAAGCCGGCACAACCGTTCCGATTGTTCTTGGAAAGAAAGACGGAACCTGGTATACGAAACAGCAGCTTTACTTTGTGATTCCGGGAACGAAAACACCAGATGTTACACCAACCCCGGAACCGACCGTAACCCCGGAACCGACTGAGACCCCGGCACCAACCGCAACGCCGACCCCGAAGCCATCTAAAGTTCCAAATGGCATTTACAGCGGAACCGCCGAGACGGGTGCTCAGATGTTCAAAGTAGTGGCTGTGGAGCTGACCGTAAAAGATGGTGATATGAAAGCTAAGATCACCTTAAGCGGTGTTGCTTATGACTACCTGTATATGGGAACTCCGGAAGAGGCAGCTGCTGCAGATAAGAGCGCATGGATCGCGGGCATCGGAACAGCGGATTATACGACCGATGACGGACAGACCAAAACCGGAATGCAGTATGAAATCCCGGTAGCAGCACTTGATCAGCCGCTTACCGTTGCATCCCATTCTGAAAAACGGGACAAATGGTATGCAAGAACCATCACCATCGCATCAGCAAGTCTGAAAAAGACCTCAGATCTTCCGGCAGATGAGACAAACAAAATTGCAGACGGTATCTACGAAGCAACTGCTGAGACTGGTGCAGCAATGTTTAAAGTAGTCAAAGTAAAACTGACTGCAAAAGATGGAAAAATGACAGCACTTATCACCTTAAGCGGAGCAGGTTACAATTACCTGTATCTGGGAACAGCAGCAGATGCAGCAGCAGATAAGAGTGCATGGATTGCATCCAAAGGAAAAGGTGAGTACACCTTAAACGGCGAGACCAAAACAGGACTGCAGTTTGAAATTCCGGTAGAAGCACTGGATCAGGGCCTGGCAGTGGCAGCTCACGCAGTAAAGAGCGGCAAATGGTTTGACAGAACCATCACGATCGCATCCTCCAGCCTGAAAAAGACCGGAGATCTGCCGTCGGATGATTCCAACGATCCGAAACCAACCCTCGTTCCGACCAAGACCCCAACCGTATCTCCATCCGAGACACCGGTTGTAAAACCGACCAGCACTCCGACTCCGGCACCGACCCAGAAACCGGCCGATACCAAACCGGAGCAGGAATCCAAATATGAGTCTGACTTAAGCGGCGGCACATCCAAAGTAGACAGTGCAACCACACTGGCAGACGGCGTTTACACACCAGACGGATTCTCCTTCTCCGGCGGATCCGGAAAGGTAACCATCTCCTGCAGCAAGATTACTGTAACGAACGGACAGGCTTATGCAACGATCGCATTCAGCAGTCCGTACTACGGATATGTAAAAGCAAACGGAAATAAATACATGGCAAATGTCAGCGGCGGAAGCAGCATCTTCACCATTCCGGTTGAGCTGAACAAGAACAATACCATCATCGGTATGACCACCAGAATGTCCGTTGCCCATGAGATTTCCTACAACATCTTCATCTCCCTGGCAGCAGCAAAGAAGGGCGGCAGCACTTCTTCCAGCACAGGATTTGTAAAAGCAGACGGAACAATCTCCACGATCAGCACCGATAACTCCAAGCTGGATACCACCGCTCCGGAGATCATGGGACTGGAATACAAAGCAGAGACAAAACTTGCTTACGCAGAGTACTTCAAGATGTATCATTACGACGAAGGTATCACCCTGCTGGAGATCGATATGACAAAAGATACCGAGCGTGATCCGGAGAAACAGACCGAGGACGACAAGAAAGCAGAAGATACCAATACCGCAGCAGCAGAGGATACCGCAGCAGCAACCGACGAGGAAGAAGCGGCAGCAGCATCCGATTCCAAAAAGACCAGCACTGAGAAAGCGAAAGATCTGACCGAAAAGACGAAAGAGCTGTACGAAGGCAATGTTGTCAAATATCTGATCGTTCCGAAAGATGTTGAGATTCCGGCAGGACTGGACAAAGATATGATCGTGATCCAGCTTCCGGTTGAGAAAGCATACGTAGCATCTGAGGATGCCCTGAAACTTCTCGACGAGCAGTTAGACGCAGCAGAGAGCATTAAAGCAGTCGGCATGGAGCAGAAAGACTGCCAGATCGAAAAAATTGCAAAAGCAATGGAAGACAAAAAAATCTCCTTCGACGGAGCATTCGATGATCTGGACTACAAAGCTCTGGTAAAAGACGAAATTGACTTTGCAATTCTTCCGTCTGAGTTCCTTCCGGGAAATGCAAAAGATGAGGAAGATACTGACGCAGCCGACGAGACCGCAGATACCAAAGCTGAGGATCAGAAGGACGATAAAGACGATAAGACAACGGATGAGAAAGCAGACGAAGACAAGACTACGGAAGAACTTCTGAAAGAGGAAAATGAGCGTCTGTCCGACACCGCAGAGCGTCTGGCAACCCTGACCATTCCGATGCTGGTTGACCGTTCCGCAGACGAGAAGACCGATCTTGCGAAAGCAGAGTGGCTGAAAGTCTACGGCGTGATCTTCGGATGCGAGGATCAGGCAAACGAGCTGTTCCAGCAGATGGTAAAGGCAGAAGAGAATAAATAAGTACAATAATTTGCAGCAAAAAATGAGAAAGGGCTGCTGCCGTATGGCAGCGGCTTTTTCTTTAAGAAAGGAATATCAAATGACAGGAAAAAACGAAAGAAAGCTGAAAAAATGGGCCGCACTTTTTCTTGCAGCAGCGATGTCACTGACGGCCTGCGGCAGCACCGCATCAACGGGAAGCAGCACATCGTCCGCGTCGGGCACTTCGGCAGTTTCTGAGAGCAGCACATCCACAGCATCCGCAGCAGACGTTTCCGAAAGCCGGACGGAGAGCACATCCGTCTCGGAAAGTACGGCTGAAAGTGAAAGCACCTCCGAAGCCACTGCTGCGAGCAGCACCTCCGGGAGTGATACCGCATCCGCGGATGGTTTCGCAACGACAGACGATGTGAGCGACGCACCGGACATCACCGGAATCACCATCGAGAGCCAGATGGTCCTGAATTACGCCGAGTGCTTTAACGTATACTACTGCACAGACGGCTATAAACTGATCGATGTCAAAGACGGCGCGCAGTATCTGCTCGTCCCGGACGGAAAAGAGGCGCCGGATGACCTCGATTCCGACGTAATTGTAATCCATCAGCCGCTGGAACGCATCTACATGGCAGCAACCTCTCCGATGGCGCTGTTCGATGCCATCGACTCCCTCGATACGATTCGTCTCTCCGGTGAAACCGCAGACAACTGGTACGTACAGGATGCCGTTGACGCGATGAATGCCGGAACGATGATCTTCGCCGGAAAATACAGTGAGCCGGATTACGAACTTCTGGTCAGTGAGAACTGTGATCTGGCCATTGAATCCACGATGATCCTCCATTCCCCGAAGGTACAGGAGATGATCGAGATGCTCGATATTCCGGTCTTCATCGACCGTTCCAGCTACGAATCCCAGCCTCTTGGCAGAACCGAATGGATCAAACTCTACGGTGCCATGCTGGACAAAGAGGAGGAGGCAGCCGACTTCTTTGCAAATCAGGCAAGTGTTGTGGAAAATCTGAAGGATTTCCAGAATACCGAAAAAACGGTCGCTTTCTTCTATATTAATACGAGCGGAGCTGCCGTTGTGCGGAACCCGGAGGACTATATTTCCAACATGATCGAGCTTGGCGGTGCGCGCAACGCCTTCCGTGATCTCCAGGACGACAGCGGAAAAACATCCGTGCCGATCACGATGGAGCAGTTCTACGATACGGCCGAAGATGCGGACTACCTGATCTACAACGCAAGCATCGATTCCACCGTCAAAACCCTGGACGACCTGCTGGCAAAGGATTCCATGTTTGCCGATTACAAAGCAGTCAAAGAGGGCAACGTCTGGACAACCGAGAAATCGATGTATCAGGCAACCGATAAAATTGCACAGTTTACCAACGACATTAACCTTCTGGTAACGGGCGGCGATCCGGATCAGATGGTATTCTTAAGAAAATTATCCTGATGGAGGAACGTATGTCAGAGAAAAAAAATATGACAGGAAAAGAGAACAGTTTCCATATGGAAAACTTCCGGCGCCGTTCGCGGTATGCCGCTGTGTTCCTGGTGCTGATTCTGGCGTTCGCCGCCATCACCGTGCTGAATATCAATTCCGGAAACGTAAATATTTCGATTCCGGAAATTTTCCGGATTCTGCTGCGGCGGACCGGAGAGGGGAAAGCGTACAATATTATCTGGAAAATCCGCCTTCCGCGTATTCTGATGGCGGCAATCCTAGGCGGTGCTCTGTCCCTGTCGGGCTTCCTTTTACAGACTTTCTTTGAAAACCCGATTGCCGGTCCGTTTGTTCTTGGAATTTCCTCGGGAGCCAAAATGGTCGTGGCGCTGACCATGATCTTTTATCTGGAGCGGGCGCGCAATATCACATCTTACACGATGATTGTTGCAGCATTCTTAGGATCCCTTCTCTCCGTCAGCTTCATTCTGCTGATGTCCCGACGGATCAAAAATATGGCAGGACTTCTCGTCGGCGGTATTATGATCGGTTACATCTGCTCGGCGGTCACGGATTTTGTTGTCACCTTCGCGGAGGATTCCGATATCGTCAACCTCCACGGCTGGTCACAGGGAAGCTTCTCCGGCATGAGCTGGAGCAACGTAGCGATCTCTGCGGCTGTGATCGGCATCACCTTTGTCATCACGTTCCTGATGGCAAAACCGATCGGTGCATACCAGCTCGGTGAGGCGTATGCGCAGAGCATGGGTGTCAACATCAAAGTATTCCGCATCGCGCTGATTCTGCTTTCGAGTATTCTCTCCGCATGCGTCACCGCATTTGCCGGTCCGATTTCGTTTGTCGGCATTGCCGTCCCGTTCCTCGTCAAACAGAGCCTCGGCACATCGCGTCCGCTCGTCGTAATCCCGGGAACGTTCCTCGGCGGAGCCGTCTTCTGTATGATGTGCGACCTGATCGCGCGTATGGCGTTTGCACCGCTGGAGCTGTCCATCAGTACGGTCACATCGATCTTTGGTGCGCCGGTCGTCATTTTCATGATGCTGCGCCGGAAAAGGGGGTAAGAGAATATGAATGAATATTATTTTCATCTGGACCACCTGACGGTCGGCTATGATAAGAAGCCGCTGATCAAAGATATCTGCATCAGCATCGAAAAAGGCGAGATCGTTACGCTGATCGGACCGAACGGTTCCGGTAAATCAACGATTCTGAAAAGCATCACCCGCCAGTTAAAGCTGGTCGGCGGAAATGTGGAGTTTGACGGGAAAAACCTGCATGAGCTTTCGTTCCGCGAGTTGTCCACGAAGATGGCCGTTGTGCTGACGGAGCGCATGAAGCCGGAGCTGATGACCTGCCACGATATTGTGGCAACGGGCCGCTATCCGTACACCGGACGGCTCGGCATGCTGACCCGCGAGGATGAGGAGAAGGTCGAGAAGGCGATGCGCGCCGTTCATGCCGAAGAGCTCGGCGGCCGCGATTTCAACGCCATCAGCGACGGCCAGCGCCAGAGAGTGCTTCTTGCGCGTGCGATCTGTCAGGAGCCGGAGGTCATCATCCTCGACGAGCCGACTTCTTTCCTCGATATCCGCCACAAGCTGGAACTGCTCGCGATTCTGCGCCGCATGGCAAAGGAGAAGGGCATCACCGTCATCATGTCGCTGCATGAGATCGATCTGGCACAGAAAATTTCAGATAAGATCATCTGCGTCAAGGGCGATGCTATTTCCCATTTCGGCGCACCGGAGACAATTTTCCGCGAGGATATCATCCGCGAACTGTACGAGATTGACAATGGTTCGTTTGACCCGTGCTTCGGAAGCATCGAGCTGCCGCGGCCGGAGGGAACACCGCGCGTCTTTGTCCTCGCAGGCGGCGGAACGGGAATCCCGGTGTTCCGGAAACTGCAGAAGGAAAATGTCCCGTTTGCGGCAGGCGTCCTGTATACGAACGATATCGATTACCAGCTCGCCCGCATTCTGGCGATGGAGACGGTAACCGAAGCACCGTTTCAGGAGATCGGCAACGAGGCATTTGCCCGCGCCTGCGAGCTGATGAAGAGCTGTGAACGTGTCATCGACACCGGCGTCCCGGTGGGCATGTGCAACCGCCGGATCGAAGAGCTGAGGGCAGAAGCAAAGCGGCTTGGAAAGCTGGCAGAGTAAAACAAAGAAAAATCCAATCAAAATCTCCTGTATGGGAACGAAACAATCGTTTTCCGAACAGGAGATTTTCTTTTTGCAGCCATTGTAAAAACAGCAAAAGAACACGAAAAATGTAATATTAAATTGTACGAAAAATTCACACAATTCAAGTCAAAAACCAACAGAGATTGACACTTAAAAAGTCAAGTGCTTTGTAAAATCTTTTGGCGAAATAACGGTTTTCTCTGTTATGACCAAAACACGCGTTCTGATTTCGCAAAATTTAAACACATGCTTTCCACACCGTTTTTCGTGGATAATGTGGATAACTCGGTGTATAACTTGTTTTTAGGCATGTTTTCGGTGGTTAACTATGTGGATAACTTGTGGACGGGATGTTTATAAAATTGGCCCGTGTGGGAAAAAACCGGTTTCTTTGTGCAATTTCGACAAAAAGAGGTTTTAAAGTTTTACACGACTGACATGAAAGGTTTTTCAGATTTCAGAAACTACGGAAAAACAGAAAAAAGCAGGCAGTTCTCCGTACAATACGAAGAATGCCTGCTTTTGCCGTATTCTATTCGAAAGAAGCCATCAGTGGCTGATCAGATATTTCTCTACCGAAGTCACACAGTTCGCGCCGTCGGCGGCTGCAGTGATGATCTGACGGAGCTGCTTCGTGCGGACATCGCCTGCGGCGAACACGCCCGGCACGCTCGTCACACCGTCTTCGCCGGCTTTGATGTAGCCAGCCTCATCGGTTTCTACGATGCCTGCGATCAGTGCGGAGACCGGAACGATGCCGACGGCAATAAACACGCCGTCTACCGTGATCACACCGGCTTCCCCTGCCTTTTTGTTCGTTACCTTCACGCCGGACACCATCTCGTTTCCTTCGATGGAATCCACAACCGTATCCCACACCATTTCCACATTCGGCAGTGCCAGCAGTGCATCCTGGAGAACACCGGCTGCCCGCAGTTCATCGCGGCGGTGGATCACGTAAACCTTTTTGCACGTTCTGGCAAGGAAAATCGCATCCTCCACGGCGACATCGCCGCCGCCGATAACGGCAACGGTTTTGTCTTTGAAAAATGCGCCGTCACACGTTGCACAGTAAGAGACGCCCATGCCGGAGAGCTCCTTTTCACCAGGTACATTTAACGCGCGGTGCTCCGCACCGGTTGCAAGAATGACCGTTTTGGCATGATACTCATTTTTTCTCGTGCGGACAATCTTGATCTCTTCGTCAAGAACAAGCTCCTTCACACGCTCACGGGAAAATTCCGCGCCCATTTTTTCAGCGTGTGCGCGCAGCGTGCTTCCGAGATCCATGCCGCTGATGCCCGGAAGGCCGGGATAGTTGTCTACTTCATAGGTATTCAGCACCTGGCCGCCGCTTGCAAAGTTTGCCTCAATCGTAAGAGAGGAGAGCTTTGCGCGTTTCGCATAAATCGCGGCAGAAAGACCCGCCGGGCCGGAGCCGATGATGATAACGTCGTATAAGTTTTCCATAAAAATCCTCGTTTTCGTCTGTAGTAAGCTGCCATGCAGCCATTTTTCTGAAAGTATCGTTACGGAGCCGGTGTTTCGGACGGTTCCTGACTGTCGGAAACGGAAGATGAATCTTCCGCGGAAGTTTTTTTGGCTTCTTCTTCCGGCGCTTCCGGCTGGTTGTGAACCACCTTGATGCTGCGTACCAGCTTCAGATCGTTGTCGATGCCGATTTCAGTGTAGTCCAGCTTTTCGTCATCACTATAGAATGTGTAGAGTGTCAGGTTACTATCCTCTTTTTCCGTTTTTTCTGATTTGGCATCCCCTGCCTTCGCCAGAAAATCGCTCTCGGAAGTGCCGAGCGTGATGCCGTTTGTGATTGAAATCGGAATCTTTGTCGTATCGAGATCGCCGTACAGCGAAGTAACAAAACAGTTGCGTACTGTCGTCGCCTCCGCGCCGTAATTATGTACGGTGCAGTAAAGCTTCTGACCGCCCTTTTCCAGCGTGACGTAGCCGTATTTTCCGTTTAAAACGGCCGTATCGGACTCTTTCGTATTGACGGTCCAGTCGTGGTCCAGAAGTTCACTGACCGGAACGGGAAGATGGTAGAGTACATCGTCAAAGCGGACGGTCCAGTCGTTGATTTTACTGCTGTCGGCTTCCGGTGCCTGGTAGGCCTCCACTTCCGGTGTTGTGGCATCGCTGACACCATCGAGCGCTTCTGCATCAGCCGTGGTCGTAAAGTTCTGCATATCGAGGGAATACAGAATTCCCGTTTCGTTATCGAAGCCGAGCGTGATCGTCTGGTACAGCCCGTATTCATACGTGAACTGCACAGAGGTATCGGCCTCATAACGGTCCTTTGGCGCACCGTAGATGCTTTCCACATCCTCCATCAGCGACTGCTGCAGGGTGACGCCGTTCGGCAGGCCGACATAGATATTCTGACCCTCAGCGGTCGAGGTATCGATGTGAATGCCTCCGATCAGGCATTCCGCCACTGGCTTTGCCGTGGTGTCCGGATTGGCAATATCGACGGTAATCTGGTTTCCGTCCTTTTCAAAGCTTTCGCCCTCTGAGAAGGATTCCGGCTGGATTTCCTTTGTGTCGTCGCCGCTGTAGACCCAGCCAAGCGCTGTAAAATCCGCGTAGGATTCCGGAACTTCGTATGTATCGCCCCAGATGGCAAGCTGAAAACTGTTCAGGTTCTTCGAGAGATCCACATCGTATTCCGGAATCTCATCGGAATCGCCGGAGGCCGCCAGATTGTCTTTGGGGTCGTCATCGTCGGTACTCTGACTGATGGTTGTGATCGGAATCGTTTCTGTTTTCTTTCCGCAGCCGCTCGTTCCCACGAGGAAAGCGGCAAATACTGCTGTTAAAACCCAACGGTATTTTTTCATCAAAACCTCCTCATAATAAATGGTTAAAAATATTTGAGAGTTACTTCATGTAAGTAACGATATCAGTTCCCCCTATTCTATCACATTCCGCTTCGTTTTCCAATGTCTGAAGCGGATTTGAGAAAAATGGTTTTTCAAAAGCGCGGTACGGAATACATATTTAGTAAGGAACTGGAAAGGGCAGAAGTCTGGGAGGAGGCTGTGTATGCGTTTTACAAAAATGCAGGGCTGCGGAAATGATTATATCTATGTAAATGCCATGGAGGAGCGGGTGGAGAGTCCGGGACGGCTGGCAAAAGCGGTAAGTGACCGCCATTTCGGCATCGGCGCGGACGGGCTGATTCTGATCGGGGCATCCAAAACAGCAGATTTTTCGATGGAAATGTACAACGCCGACGGCTCGAAGGGCGCGATGTGCGGCAACGGCATCCGCTGTGTGGGAAAATACGTGTACGAGCATGGGCTGACGAGAAAAACGACGCTGACTATCGAAACCGGCAGCGGAAACCGTGTGATTCATCTGCAGACGGGGGAGAATCCGAATAAGATCTGTCAGGTGACAGTGGAGATGGGAACGCCGGAATTCCGCGCCGCACAGATCCCCGTTGTTTCTCTGGGGGAATATGTGCTGGAGCATAAAATTACCGTGTGCGGGGAAAATTATACGATGACCTGCCTTTCGATGGGAAATCCGCATGCGGTGATTCCGGTGGAAGATGTGGAAAAAATATCCATTGCAAAGACCGGTTCCGCTTTTGAACACCTTTCCTGCTTCCCGGACCGTATCAATACAGAGTTTATCCAGACTTTAGATCAACACACAATAAAAATGAGAGTCTGGGAACGTGGGAGCGGTGAAACGCTGTCCTGCGGAACGGGAGCGTGTGCGGCAGCCGTCGCGGCGATGCTTTCCGGCTGTGTTTCGGAGGGAGAAACTGCCGTAGAACTGCGCGGCGGCAGGCTTTTCGTTACATGGGACCGGACGAAAAATAAGGTCCTTCTGACCGGCCCGGCCGAGACCGTTTTTGAAGGAACGCTTGCAGAACGAATTTGAAAAATGCAGATTTCTGTCTGCACGAAAGAGCAGTATGCAATATTCTGAAAATAAAAACTTACAGGAAATGCCTTTTCTTTTCAAAAGAAACATGCTACAATATGTGGTGCCCGCTACAAGAAAAGGGTGGGGGACACACAAGATATAGTGTTTGAATTGGAGGACACCACAATGGTTTATATTATCAAAAAGGACGGCACCAAAGAAGAATTCGACGCGCAGAAGATCGTCCGTGCCGTAAATAAATCCGCACAGAGAATCCTGTATACCTTCTCACAGCAGGAGATTGACTTTATCTGTAAGTTCGCAACCGAGCACGTATATTCCCTTGGAAAGACCGAAATTCCGATCAGCGATATGCACAATATCGTGGAGGGAGCACTCGAAAAAGTAAACCCGGCTGTGGCAAAAAGCTACCGCGATTACCGCAATTACAAAACTGATTTTATCCATATGATGGACGAGGTCTACACGAAGAGCCAGTCCATCCGCTACATCGGCGACAAGAGCAATGCCAACACCGACAGCGCCCTCGTTGCAACGAAGCGAAGCCTGATTTTCAACGAGCTGAACAAAGAGCTGTACCGCAAGTTCTTCATGAACCGCAACGAGCTGCAGGCCTGTAAGGACGGTTACATCTACATCCACGACCAGTCCGCACGTCTCGATACCATGAACTGCTGTCTGTTCGATGTCGGAAACGTTTTAAAAGGCGGTTTCGAGATGGGAAATGTCTGGTACAACGAGCCGAAGACACTCGACACCGCATTTGATGTCATGGGCGATATCGTCCTCAGCACCGCTGCACAGCAGTACGGCGGCTTTACCGTGCCGGAGGTGGACAAGATCCTTGCTCCGTACGCACAGAAGAGCTACGATTACTACGTAAAAGAGTTCCTGAAATATACCGACGCATCCTGGGAGGGTGCACAGGAGAAAGCCATCGAGTATGCGATCGACAAAGTAAGAAGAGAGTGCGATCAGGGATGGCAGGGAATTGAGTATAAACTGAACACTGTTGGATCTTCCCGCGGTGATTATCCGTTCGTTACCGTGACCCTCGGCCTTGGAACGAGCATGTTCGAGAAGATGATTTCCATCTCCCTTCTTGAGGTCCACAAAAACGGACAGGGCAAGAAAGGCCACAAAAAGCCGGTGCTCTTCCCGAAAATCGTCTTCTTATATGACAAGGCAATTCACGGAGAGGGCGGCATCGCAGAAGATGTCTTTGAGGCAGGACTTGACTGTTCCTCTAAAACCATGTATCCGGACTGGCTGTCGATGAGCGGCGAGGGCTACATCGCCGAGATGTACAAGAAATACAAGAGAGTCATCAGCCCGATGGGATGCCGTGCTTTCCTTAGCCCGTGGTACGAGCGCGGAGGCATGGAGCCGGCAGATGAGAACGACAAACCGGTCTTTGTCGGACGTTTCAACATCGGAGCCGTTTCCCTTCATCTTCCGATGATCCTGGCAAAATCCCGTTCCGAGAACCGCGATTTCCACGAAGTGCTTGATTTCTACCTCGAGATGATCCGCGATCTGCACAAACGGACCTACGATTACCTCGGCGAGATGCGTGCATCCACGAACCCGCTGGCTTACTGTGAGGGAGGTTTCTACGGCGGCCACTTAAAACCGTCCGACAAGATCCGCCCGCTGTTAAAGCCGATGACCGCATCGTTCGGTATCACGGCGCTGAACGAGCTGCAGGAGCTGTACAACGGAAAATCTCTTGTTGAGGACGGACAGTTCGCACTTGACACGCTGAAATATATCAACGACAAGGTTGCCGAGTTTAAGAAAGAGGACGGCATCCTCTATGCGATCTACGGCACACCGGCAGAATCCCTGTGCGGCCTGCAGATAGAGCAGTTCCGCAAACAGTACGGCATCGTCCGCAACGTTTCGGACCGCCCGTATGTGAGCAACAGTTTCCACTGCCACGTAACCGAGGACATTACCCCGATCCAGAAACAGGATCTCGAGGGACGTTTCTGGGAGCTCTGCAACGGCGGAAAAATCCAGTACGTGCGCTATCCGGTCGGCTACAACAAAGGCGCGATCAAGACACTGATCGAGCGTGCGATGGAGCTTGGCTACTACGAGGGCGTCAACCTGTCCCTGGCTTACTGCGATGACTGCGGCCACCAGGAACTCGACATGGATGTCTGCCCGGTCTGCGGTTCCAAGAACCTGACAAAGATCGACCGTATGAACGGCTATCTTTCCTACAGCCGTGTCCATGGCGACACACGTCTGAATGAAGCAAAGATGGCGGAAATTGCAGAGAGAAAATCGATGTAAAATCATTGCGATATTTGTAATACGATAAAAGAACGAAATCCCCTGCGGGAAATCCATTCGGTTTGGATTTTCCGCAGGGGATTTTATAGTTCGGCAATTATTCTTCGATATCGCGGGTGATGTTGCGTACCCAGACGTATTTTTTATAATGAAGATAAACCGCAGGCAGTTTCACGATCTCATCGAGGTTTACGATACAGTAGACAACCATGACCGGCAGCTTCAGCCAGAACGCGGCGAGGAAACCAAGCGGTACGGAAAAGCACCACATCGCGCCGATATTTCCCTGCATATCGAATTTCGCATCGCCGCCGGCACAGAAGATGCCGTCGAGAACGGTGGTGTTGACCGACTGTGCCATCAAGTTCAGACCGCAGAAGAGAAGCATGTACTGCAGATATTCTGCCGCGGTATCGGTAAGCGGAGCGAAGTGGACGATTGCAGGAGAGATCAACATCAGAAGACCGCCGGTCACAACGCCGATGGCAATTGCAAGATGCGTCAGGCGGCCGCCGTATTCGCGTGCTTTCTCGAGTTCATCTGCACCGAGCAGGTTTCCGATCAGAACACCGGCACCGCCGCTCACACCGCGGATCAGGCAGGAGAGGAGGCTCTTTGCAATCGAGGTAATCGAGTTTGCTGCAACAGCATCGCTTCCCATGTGGCCCATGATAACGGAGTACAGAACGTAGGCAATTCCCCAGACGAGGGAGGCCGCAAGCACGGGAAGCGTGTAGCGCCAGAAGTCTTCTGAAAGTATTTTCCCTGCGGAAGAGAAGAGGCGGTTCCAGAGAATCCGTACACGCTCCGGTTTCTTTGTCTCGAGATAAGCCCAGATCAGTTCCACAACGCGGGCAGCTACCGTTGCATAAGCTGCTCCGCGGATCCCAAGTGCCGGAGCACCGCAAAGACCGTAGATGAGGATGGCATTTAAAATGATGTTCAGTACAACCGCAGTGGAACTGATGCGGGAGCTGACTGCTGCATGACCGGTGTTTTTCAGCAGGATCAGATAGACCTGCGAAATACCGCAGAGTACGTAGGAGAGTGCAACAGCGCGTAAATACTGGCTTCCGCTTGCAACCAGGGCCGCATCATTTGTAAAGATGCGCATCAGCATTTCGGGACAGAAACCGGCAAGGATGGTAAACAGGCCGGAGAACAGCAGGTTGGTGCGAAGTGCGATCGGAATCACTTTTTCGATCGAAGCGGCATCCTGTTTCCCCCAGTACTGCGCTGCCATAATACCGGCGCCCGCCGCGATGCCTGAGATAAAAAGGCTCAAAACAAACTGCACCTGTCCGGCCAGTGAAACAGCAGACAACGAAGTCTGATCAATCCAGCCCAGCATGATCGCATCCGTTGCGCTGACGAGAGCCAGCATAAAATTCTGGATCGCAATCGGAAGGACGAGGAGTTTTAGTTTCTGGTAAAATTCATCCTTAAAATTCATTCGTGTTTTCATAAAAATTCCCCCAAAGTATAAATAGTAGTTTTTGCTGTATTATAGCGGAAAGGAAATGGGAAAACAATGGCTAAAACAAGCTATTTTCTGGTCATTTTTGACATTCCCTGTATAATATAGAAGAAAAAGAACTTTTCCGGTGCCCGTGTCCGGTACGCCGGAAAGCGGAGAAGAAGTTTGATCAGAAAATCAGGTTTCCTTCAGCAGAAACTCCAGGATTTCTGCTATCAGAATAAATATGCCGGCAGCGGCTGTCTTTATAAAATCCAGAAATCCATGCAGGAGCTGGAGAAGCTTTTGAAAAAGAAAGATAAGAAACGGAAGTAGGTTCGGCTGCCATTGGAGCCGTCATCGAAACAAACGGAAATATACGAAAAAATTGTGAAATTTAATAGAATTATAAGACCTGTTTTCGCTGTTTTTAACAAAAGTAAAGAAACAGTGAAAAAAAGGTTGCTTTTTTCGGCAGAATCCTTTATAATCTTATTTGTGTTCAGCGAGTGGATCATCCAATGAAACACAGAAAAACAAAAGTAAGCGCCTTTAGCTCAGTTGGTAGAGCAGTAGACTCTTAATCTATTTGTCCAGGGTTCGAGTCCCTGAAGGCGCATCGAAAGCACTGTTTTTGCAGACCTGAGAGCTGCGGGGACGGTGTTTTTCTTGTTTTACAAGCAAAATACCAAAAGTCTGTGTATCAACTTTTTTACATTGCGATAGAAACAGAGAAAAACCGGCAGCGGAGCGGTCTTACTTTTCAAGAGACCGTTCTGCTGCCGGTTTGTATTTTGGATGGGAATCAAATCATTTGCGAAAGCATTCCGCTACAGAAACCGTGCCTCCATCTTACAGATCGGGTTTCCAATTGAGGAAAACTTCTCCTCATATTCCGTCATTACATTTCCTTCTGAGAGAACCACATCGTGGTGCAGATCGTATGTGAATGCAGTGAGTTCCCATCCCTCTGCATTTTTCATCTCTTCAAGAGAGAAGTCAAACAGATCTTTATTATCGGTTTTGAATTCCAGTGTTCCGTCCTTCTTTAAAATCTTCTCGTACCGTGCAAGAAACTCATGTGACGTCAGTCTCCGCTTCGCATGGCGGTCCTTCGGCCACGGATCGGAGAAGTTGAGGTAAATGCGGTCTACCTCGCCCTCAGCAAACACTTCCGGAAGCTGGCGTGCATCCATGCGGATGAAAAACAGGTTTTTGATTTCCGTCTCCAGTTTTTCCCGTTTCTGTACTGCGCGGAGCAGCACGCTGTCGTACATTTCAATGCCGACGTAGTTGATTTCCGGATGCAGAACCGCCATATCCATCAAAAAGCGGCCCTTTCCCATACCGACCTCAATATGAATCGGATTTTCATTTCCAAAAATTTCAGCCCACCGTCCCCGGCAGCTCTCCGGCTCCTGCACAACGAACGGACAGGAAGCAATCACATCTTTTGATCCTCTGATATTTCTAAGGCGCATATGCGTAAAATTCCTTTCTTAAGTGATAAATATTAGAATAAAAGCCAATCATATCCAGTATATCATAGCTCCCGAAAAAGCAAAACAGAAAAATCCCGTTTTCAAATTTTCAAAGTTTTCAAAATACTATATACAATATCAACCTGCACATAGCATTTCTTATCAGCAATATGACAATCGGATTGGAACCATATCGAAATCATATGAGGGACCATCTTTTGGCTATTGAGATTGGAAGAAAAAATATGACCCATTGTCTATTTTTAATCAAAAAGTCGATCGAAATTCCACTTTTTTTTACGATTTCAATATGTCAACTTTGGAAAAAAAGGTGTAGAATACTAACAGCAAAGATGCGGGGAGTTTTCCTCGTCTTTGTTGTCTTTTAAATAAATAAGGAGGGAAAGCGATGCTATGGAATCTGTAATTAACAAACTTGCAGAGATCGAAACGGCTGCTACCAAGATTATGCAGGCTGCCGAGAATCAGAAGAAGCTCCAGGATGAGCAGCAGGAAGAGCGGATTGCAAAATTCGATGCAGATCTGGAAGCGGAAACGGCAAAGCGGATTGAAGAGATCACAACAAAACTTCATTCTACTACAGATGCGGATCAGAAAAAGCAGCGGGACTCTGCCGCCGAACTTCTATCTTCACTGGACGCTTATTACGAACAGAATCACGGAACACTGTCCACGCAGATTTACGAAAACATTATAAGGAAGTGAAACGATGAGCGGTCTATTATCCTACAGCGGCCTTACCACAAAGATAAGAGCCATGCAGAGCCATCTTTTAAACGACCAGAATTTTCGGGAAATCGTGGAATTGGAGAGTGTACCGCAGGCAGTTTCTTACCTCAAGCAGCATAAAGGCTATGAGGATCTGTTTGAGGGCTACAACGAAGCTGACCTTCACCGAGGTCAGATCGAGAAAATGCTGCGCCTGACGGTATACCGGGATTTTTCCAAGCTGTACCGTTTTGCAAATGTGGAGCAGAGAAAGTTCCTTGCGCTCTACTTTAAACGATACGAAGTGTCCGTTATCAAAGAATGCCTGAACACGGTATTTGATCACCGTGATGTGGTATTGAACCTGTCCATATTCGACGAGTTCTTTAACAAGCATTCCCAGCTGGACATCAATCTTCTGGCGTCCTCCAGGACGATCGAAGAACTGATTGCGAACCTGAAAGGGACAGAATATTATGCCCCGTTGTCGCAGCTCGCGGATATCGAGCGTCCGACCCTGTTCGACTATGAGATGACCCTGGATCTGTATTACTTTGCACAGATGTGGAAAGACAGATCAAAAGTAGTGACAAAGCGGGATCTGGAAGAGCTGACCGCTGCATGGGGAAGCAAGTTTGACATGCTGAACCTTCAGTGGATCTACCGTTCCAAACGCTATTATCACATGACCAGCGCACAAATCTACGCCCTGCTGATTCCGGTTCATCACCGGCTGAAAAAGGATGTGGTAAAGGCACTGGTAGAAGCCGAGAATATGAGTGCATTTTCCCAGCTGCTGGAACAAACCTATTATGCGAAACGGTATGATTCCTTCAAAGTCGATACGCTGGAATCCATGTATGCAGCCATTATGAAGCACATACTTTCCAGTGAATCCAGACAGGATCCTTATTCCGTTGCCACCATATACTCATACCTCTATCACAAAGAGCACGAGGTAAACCGGCTTATTATTGCACTCGAGTGCGTACGTTACCGTATCAGCGCTGACGAGGCAATGCAGCATATCGCAAAAACTTAATACACGGGGAGGTGTACTCATTGATTGTCAAGATGAAATTTTTGAGCATCACCGGGCCGAAAGCCGACATTGACCGTGTGGTCAACACTTATCTCTCAAAATATGAGATACATCTGGAAAACGCTCTGACGGAGCTGTCTACGATGCAGAATATCACACCGTATATCCAGATCAACCCATACAAAGAGACCTTAAAACAGGCGGAAGATTTTACAGCACTTCTGCCGGAAGACAAGCGTACCACCACGAAAAGACTTTCCCTGGAAGATGCCATCAACTGTGTCCATGGTTTGGATCACACCCTTGGCCAGTTGAACCAGGAGCGTACAGAACTGGAAGCAAAAAAGAAAGACTTGATGGAAAAAGCACAGAAAATCGAGCCGTTCCAGGATCTGCACTGCAATCTTTCCTCCATTCTGGATTTCCACTTTATCAAATTCAGATTCGGAAAGATCACAAAAGAGTATTACAACAAGTTTGAGAGCTACTGCTATGAGAACAGCGATACGGTATTCTACCGCTGCCATTCCGATGAGCAGTATGTATGGGGCATTTACTTCTGCCCGAGAGATCAGGTCACGAAAGTGGACGCCGTATTCTCATCCCTGCACTTCGAAAGAATCTACGTTCCGGACGAGTACAGTGGAACGCCGGAGGATGCTTACGCAGCACTTCAGGCAGAAATCAAAAAGACAGACGATGCACTCAGCGAGTGCTCACGGAAACTGGCAAAATGCCTTTCGGATTCCGCAGAGGATCTGGTTGCAGCAAAAGAGCAGTTAGAGCAGCTCTCCGGCAACTTTGATGTCCGTCGCCTGGCAGCCTGCACAAAATCCAAGAAGGAAACTTTCTATATTCTGTGCGGCTGGATGTCGGAAAAAGATGCCGCTTCCTTCCAGAAGGACATCGAAAACGACACAAATCTCTTCTGCTTTATCGAGGATGATGCAAACAACGTTCTGCGTCAGCCGCCGACAAAGCTGAAAAACCCGAAAATCTTCCGTCCGTTTGAGATGTATGTGAAGATGTACGGACTGCCAAATTACAATGAAATTGACCCTACGATTATCGTAGGACTCACCTATGCCTTTATTTTCGGAATCATGTTTGCCGATGTAGGACAGGGATTGTGTCTGCTGATTGGCGGCGCACTGCTGTACCACTACAAGAAGATGGATCTTGCAGCGATCATGAGTACCTGCGCGGTATTCTCTGTGATCTTCGGATTCTTGTTCGGCAGCTTCTTCGGATTTGAGAATGTCATACCGGCCCTCTGGCTGCATCCGAAGGAAGCGATGACAACGCTTCCGTTCATCGGTTCGATGAACACCGTATTTGTCGCAGCGGTTGCATTTGGTATGTTCATGATTCTGACAGGAATGGTTCTGCATATGATCAATGCAGCAAGAAACCATAAGCTCGGCGAGCTTCTGTTCAGCCAGAACTCCCTGGCAGGCTTCATTTTCTACGGAGCCCTTGCCGTTACACTCGTTCTCCTGTTCAGCGGCCATAAAGCTCCGGCTGTCGGCGTGATGGTAGTCATGTTCGGTATTCCGCTTCTTGCGATCTTCTTAAAAGAGCCACTGGAGCGTATGGTAGAGAAGAAGGGCAATGCATTTCCGGAGACCGGAAAGGGAATGTTCTTTGTACAGGCATTCTTCGAACTCTTCGATGTGCTTTTGAGCTACTTCTCCAACACAATTTCCTTTGTCCGTGTCGGCGCATATGCAGTCAGCCATGCGGCTATGATGGAGGTTGTCCTGATGCTCGGCGGAGCAACAGGCGGCGGCAGCATCAGCTGGCCGGTTATTGTTCTCGGAAATGTCTTCGTTGCCTGCCTTGAGGCACTGCTGGTAGCGATCCAGGTACTGCGTCTGGAGTATTACGAGATGTTCAGCCGGTTCTATGAAGGAGACGGAAAACCGTTTGTTCCGTTTTTGAAAAAAGGCGAGAAATAAAAGAGGATTCAGAGCCATGCGAAATGGAAGTGAATATGGCGGGAAGCTGTATCGGGAAAAAGTGAAAATGGCTCCGGATCGCAGCAAAGAGTAAATTTAATGAATTAACTTCAGGAGGAAAACTATTATGAACTCAGCATTTGTACAGGTACTTACTGCAATCGCAATGGTATTAACCATCGTTGTTCCTATGACTTATTACTTCAAAGGTGAGCACAACAAAAATCGTTACAAAAAATCTCTGGCAGCCAATGTAAGCGGCTTCTTCGGCCTTCTGCTGATCGCAACCGTTGTTTCCTTCGCAGGCGCAACAACTGCATCTGCTGCAACAGAAGCAGGCGCTGGTCTTGCAACCGGTCTTGGTTACATCGGTGCAGCTCTTGTTACAGGTCTTTCCGGTATTGGTTCCGGTATCGCCGTTGCATCTTCCGCAAGCGCAGCTCTTGGAGCAATCAGCGAAGACGGCAGCATCTTTGGTAAATCCATGATCTTCGTAGCTATGGCCGAAGGTATCGCTCTGTATGGTCTGATCATCTCCTTCATGATTCTTGGTAAACTTTGATTCCAAAACCGGAAGGTATTGATCTTCACCTTAAGTTGGAGGAATCATAAATGAAAATGTTCTTGATCAGTGATAACGTAGACACTCAGACGGGCATGCGCCTGGCCGGAGTGGAAGGCGTTGTCGTTCATGAGCGCGAGGAGCTTTATGATACACTGCAGAAAACACTGGCAGACAAAGAGATCGGAATTATTCTCCTTACAGAAAAGTTCGGGAAGGAATTCCCGGACATTCTGGAGGATGTCCGCCTCAACCATAAGCTTCCGCTGCTCATTGAAATTCCGGACCGTCACGGTACCGGAAGAGCGCCGGACTTTATCACTTCCTTTGTAAATGAATCTATTGGATTAAAACTGTAAGAATGCCCTGGAGGTGACACACATTGACTACTGAGGAAAAACTTCAGAATTTTTATAATCATTCCCTGGACAGTGCAAACCGTGAAGCAGAACGTGTGATCGGCGATCACCAGAAAGCTCTGGATAAGATCTTCGAGGAGCATAAAGCAACCGCAAGACGTCAGGCAGAAGAAGAAGTTGCTGCCGAGACCGAGAAAGCAAAACGTGATGTCAATAAGACACTGTCTGCGGATCAGCTTCATATCAGACGGAAGCTGTCCCGTAAAAATCTGGAATTAAAAGAAAAACTGTTTAAAGAAGTTCGTGAAAAACTTACCGCTTATAAAAAGGATCCATCCTATGAGGAGTATCTGGAGCGCAAAATCCGCGAAGCCGTTACGTTTGCCGGAAATGACAAACTGACCTTATATCTGGATCCGTCAGACGAAGCTCATAAGGCTTCCCTGGAGCAGAAACTCTCCGTAACCCTTACCATTTCGGCCATGCCGTTCCTTGGCGGCGTGCGCGCGGTCATTCCGGAGAAAAATATTCTGATCGATAATTCCTTCGAGACCCTTCTGAACGAAGAGCGGGAGAATTTCATCTTTCACGGAGGTGTAGAGCATGAATAAAACCGGAGTTATCTATGGAATCAACGGTCCGGTCGTATATCTGAAAGGAAACACCGGATTTAAAATGTCCGAGATGGTTTACGTTGGTAAAGAACGTCTGGTCGGCGAGGTTATTGCCCTGACAAAGGATACCACTACAGTACAGGTTTTCGAGGAAACCACAGGACTGAAACCAGGCGAAACAGTTACCGCATCCGGAGATGCCCTCTCTGTTACATTGGGACCTGGAATCCTGAACAACATTTTTGACGGTATTGAGCGTCCGCTGTCCGAGATTGCAAAGCAGTCCGGTAAATACATCAGCCGCGGCCTTACCGTAGATTCTCTGGATACAGAGAAAAAATGGGATGTCCATGTAACTGTTTCGGAAGGCGAAGAGCTGATGGGCGGCGCAATCATTGCAGAAACACAGGAAACCCGTTCCATCGTTCACAAATCGATGGTTCCGCCGGATGTCAACGGCACGGTTATCTGGGCTGCCAAAGACGGAAAGTATACCATCCTTGACCCGATTGTAAAACTGAAACTGGAAGACGGCACCGAAAAAGAGATCACACTGGCACAGAAATGGCCGATCCGTGTACCGCGTCCAACCCTGAAAAGATATCCGGCATCCGTTCCGCTGATCACAGGACAGCGTATCCTGGATACGATGTTCCCGATCGCAAAAGGCGGCACAGCAGCCATCCCTGGCGGATTCGGTACCGGAAAAACCATGACCCAGCACCAGATCGCAAAATGGTCTGATGCCGATATCATCATCTATATCGGATGTGGAGAGCGTGGAAACGAGATGACACAGGTTCTGGAGGAGTTCCAGGAACTGATCGACCCGAAGAGCGGCAACCCGCTGATGGACCGTACCACCCTGATCGCCAACACATCCAACATGCCTGTTGCAGCCCGTGAGGCATCTCTGTATTCCGGACTGACACTGGCTGAGTATTACCGCGATATGGGCTACGATGTAGCAATCATGGCAGACTCCACATCCCGTTGGGCAGAGGCACTTCGTGAGCTGTCCGGCCGTCTGGAGGAAATGCCTGCCGAGGAAGGTTTCCCGGCATATCTGGCATCCCGTCTGTCCGCTTTCTATGAGCGTGCCGGCATGATGCAGACCCTTTGCGGCGCAGAGGGAAGCGTATCTATCATCGGAGCCGTATCTCCGCAGGGTGGTGACTTCTCCGAGCCTGTTACCATGAACACCAAACGTTTCGTCCGCTGCTTCTGGGGACTGGACAAATCGCTGGCTTACGCCCGTCATTTCCCGGCGATCCACTGGCTGACCAGCTACAGTGAATACCTGCAGGATCTGTCGCCGTGGTACAAAGATCACGTAAACAAAAACTTCGTAGATATGCGAAACCAGTTAATGGGAATCCTGAACTCTGAGAGCTCCCTGATGGAAATTGTAAAACTGATCGGTAGCGATGTTCTTCCGGATGACCAGAAGCTGACCCTGGAAATCGCCAGAGTTATTCGACTGGGCTTCCTGCAGCAGAACGCATTCCATCCGGATGACACCTGCGTATCTCTGGAAAAACAGTACAAGATGATGGAAGTTATTCTTTATCTGTACAAGAAATCCAAAGCGCTCGTAACGATGGGCATGCCAATGTCCGTACTGAAAGAGGACAAGATCTTCGACCGCGTCGTTTCTATTAAATACGATGTACCGAATGACCGTCTGGATCTGTTTGACACATACAAAAAAGATATCGACACCTTCTACGATAAGGTACTCGAGAAGAATGGTTAAGGAGGGAATTCATCATGGCAATTGAATATTTAGGCCTTAGTGAGGTCAATGGCCCTCTGGTTGTTCTGGAAGGTGTAAAAAATGCTTCCTACGAGGAAATCGTAGAATTTACCGTAGACGGCAATGAGAAAAAACTGGGACGTATCGTTGCCGTATACGAAGATAAAGCCGTTATTCAGGTATTTGAGGGAACTTCAAGCATGTCTCTTACCAATACCCATACCCGTCTGACCGGACATCCGATGGAGATCGGACTTTCCGAGGAAATCCTGGGACGTACCTTTGACGGTATCGGAAAACCGATCGACCGCATGGGACCGATTGACGCAGAGGTAAGAAGAAACGTCAACGGCCTGCCGCTGAACCCGGTTACCCGTAAATACCCAAGAAACTATATCCATACCGGTATCTCTGCAATCGACGGTCTGACCACCCTGATTCGTGGACAGAAGCTGCCGATTTTCTCCGGAAACGGACTTCCGCACGACCAGCTGGCAGCACAGATCGTACAGCAGGCATCCCTGGGAGATTCTGATGAAAAGTTCGCAATCGTATTTGCCGCTATGGGTGTTAAATACGACGTAGCAGAGTTCTTCCGCCGGACCTTCGAGGAAAGCGGTGTATCTGACCACGTTGTTATGTTCCTGAACCTGGCAAATGACCCGGTTGTAGAGCGTCTGATCACTCCGAAGGTAGCGCTGACAGCTGCCGAGTACCTTGCATTCGAGAAAGGCATGCATATCCTGGTTATCCTGACCGATATCACATCCTTCTGCGAGGCTATGCGTGAGGTTTCCTCCTCCCGTGGAGAGATTCCTTCCCGTAAAGGTTATCCTGGATACTTGTACAGTGAGCTGGCTACGCTGTATGAGCGCGCCGGAATCGTACAGGGCGTAGAGGGATCCGTAACACAGATTCCGATCCTGACCATGCCAAACGATGATATCACGCACCCGATCCCTGACCTGACCGGTTACATCACCGAGGGTCAGATCGTACTGGACCGCCAGCTTCACGGCCAGTCTATTTACCCGCCAATCAGCGTGCTGCCGAGTCTTTCCCGTCTGATGAAGGACGGTATCGGTGAGGGCTACACAAGAGCCGATCATCAGGACGTAGCGAACCAGCTGTTCTCCTGCTATGCAAAGGTAGGAGATGCGCGTTCCCTGGCATCCGTTATCGGTGAGGATGAGCTTTCTCCGATCGATAAACAGTACCTGGTATTCGGTAATGAATTCGAGCATGAATTCATCGGCCAGGGAATGGATGAAAACCGTTCCATGGAAGATACGCTGAACAAGGCATGGGAGCTTCTTGGACTGCTTCCGAGAGAAGAGCTCGACCGTGTCAACACCAAGGTTCTGGATCAGTATTATCATCCGACCACCATTGATGCAGTAGCAAAAGCAAAGGCAGAAGCCGATGCCATGAATGAGTAAGCGAGAGGAGTGAGATCGGAATGGACCCGAATACCTTTCCTACCAAGGGAAACCTGATTCTTGCAAAGAACTCTCTGAAACTTGCCCACATGGGTTACGAGCTGATGGACAAGAAGCGGAATATTCTGATCCGCGAGCTCATGGGCCTGATCGATGAGGCGAAGGATATTCAGCGTCAGATTGATGTGACGTTCCGCGAAGCATATGCGGCGCTGCAGATTGCTAACATGGAGATCGGTATCACCAACGTACAGACCGTGTCCTATACCGTTCCGGTGGAGGAATCCATCCGGATCAAGACAAGGAGTATCATGGGCGTGGAAATTCCGCTGGTAGAGGCTGATACGTCCGGACAGGCCCCGACGTATGCTTACTACAGCACGAAGGAGTCCCTGGATCAGGCAAGACAGGCCTTTGAAAAAGTAAAAGACCTGACCTTAAACCTTTCCATGATAGAGAACTCGGCGTACCGCCTTGCTGCGGCAATCAAGAAAACACAGAAGCGTGCCAACGCGCTGAAGAACATCACGATTCCGCATTACACCCAGCTGTCCAAGGATATCGCGGACGCACTGGAGGAGAAGGAGCGCGAGGAGTTCACACGACTGAAGGTCATCAAACAGAGAAAGAACAAGGCAAGCTGATAAGGCTTTCCCGGAATAGAGATGAAAAACCCGCTTGGGCCGCGAAGAGATTTGCGGTGCCGGGCGGGTTTTTATGTGTCATGCAAAAAATATGTTTTTGGCTGTACTTTTTGTGCAAAAATTTTATAAAAATTTTCTATCTTTTTAAAACGGTCTTTGCTATAATACGTAAGGCGATTGTAAAAAAAGTTAAGATTTTGTAAGCTGTAATGCTTTTTGGAGGCAGGAAGATGAAACACAAGAAACAGAAAAAAACGAAAAAAGCAGGGCGCATTCTGCTGGCTGTGTTTGCAGTGTTGATCGGAACGCTTGGCGTGCTGCTGTTTACGTCCGAGCGCTGGATGCGGAAAACATGGCCGAATCTGAGCATGGAAGAGCTTGTTTACCAGTTAAAGGCCCCGATTGCCGGAACCAGCCATGATCTTCTGATGAGTTATGTCTGCTCAAGTGCGCTGATCGCAGCGGCAGCACTCATCCTTCTGATTCTGGTCAGCATTTTTCTTCGGGAAAAACGCAAAGCCCATGTGGCGTTCGGGATGATCTGTATCGCGGCAGGAGCCGCCAGCATCGTCTATTCCATCAATGACGTGTGGGCAGCACTGGACGTAAAAGATTATCTGAAAAATCAGAGCACGTACAATACCGTGGTAGAAGACAACTACGTAGATCCGGACCGCGTGAATATCACGTTCCCGGAACAGAAACGAAATCTGATCTATCTCTATCTGGAATCCATGGAGAGCACCTACGCAGACAAAGCCTCCGGCGGAGCATTCGATAAAAACTATATCCCGGAGCTGACCCAGCTTGCCGCAGACAACATCAGCTTTTCCAACACGGAGCTGCTTGGCGGCGGCCAGCCTACCGTAAACGCAACCTGGACCATTGCCGGAATTTTCGCACAGACCTCCGGTCTGCCTCTCAGCATCGGAATCCAGCGAAATGAGATGGCATATCAGGCCAGCTTCTTCCCGGAAATCAATACCCTGGGTGATGTCCTGGCGGATGAAGGCTACAAGCAGTATTTCTTCATCGGTTCAATCGGACAGTTCGGCGGCCGGGAAGAGTACTTTAAAGAGCACGGTGACTACGAAGTAGACGATTACAGCTGGGCTATGGAAAAAGGCCTGATCCCGGAAGGATATTACGAATGGTGGGGCTATGAGGATGAAAAACTCTTTTCCTTTGCCAAAGACCGCCTGACCGAAATCGCAGCAGAGGGAGAGCCGTTCAACTTCACCATGCTGACCGCAGACACCCATTTTGAGGATGGATATCCGTGTGAGCTCTGCGATGAAGAAAACGACGGTGACAACCAGTACGGAATGGTTCTGCACTGCTCCAGCAAGCAGGTCACCGAGTTCGTTTCCTGGATTCAGCAGCAGGATTTCTACGAGAACACAACGATCGTAATTTCTGGCGACCATCTGACGATGGATTCCGATTTCTGTGAGAACATTGATCCGGACTACACCAGAACCGTATACAACGTGATCATCAACTCTCCGATCCAGCCGCAGCAGGAGAAAAACAGAAGTTTCACCACCATGGACATGTTCCCGACCACGCTTGCCAGCCTCGGCGCCACCATCGAGGGCGACCGCCTCGGCCTTGGAACCAACCTGTTCTCCGGCGAGCAGACACTTGCTGAGAAGCTGACCTTTGACCAGTTCAATGATGACCTCTCCCAGAAATCCAAATTCTTCGAGAAAATGGAAGAGCAGGTAACCTCCATCTGGACCAAAACCGATGAGGGCTGGAAGTTCTACATCGAAGACGAAGACCGCTGGGCCAAAGGCGAATGGGTATCCCTGAACCCGCACCGCTATGCGAATGACACCGAGCAGAGATACTACATCGATGCAAACGGCTATGCTGTCAAGGGATGGAAGCTGATCGACGGAAAGTGGTACTACTTCTCCGTCAAGGGAAGCTACCGCCTCCTTGAAGGACCTTGCGACGAACCGTTTGATGTGGATGAGTCGCAGTATTCTTAAAAAATAGAACATATAAAAACACCGGCTTCCCGGAGACAGATAAAAATCTGTTTCCGGAGAAGGCCGGTGTTTTTTGTTAATTCAGAGAGAGACTACAAAAGAGTGATGTATGATTCGATTATCTTGCCTGGAAACGGTCATAAACGGTTTGCACAATTTCTACTGCACGATCAACATTCATCTGCTTCAGCTGAGCGATAAAATCATCATATTCATCCATAGAAATAACACCTGTGATAAACTGAGATGTTTTTTCGTTTACAATTGTCGTAACATCAGTCATGATTTTGCTGTATTCTTTGTTTTCGTCTGAAGAAATACCCATAGCACTGACATCAGGCAGACAGTTTTCGGTGCCAGCTTCTGCCCAGATATCATAGGAAACAAGATCTTTTTCCGGAACGGCGGCAAGCTCACGTTTCCAGTCCTGCAGGCAGACACGGGAAGGTGGCATAGTGAAATAAGCCATTGCCTGTGCAAAAGTATAATCTTCGTTGGCAGTTACTTTGGAGGTGAAAACTGGAGTTCCGTCTTCCTGATATTCAAAAGTATCGCCCTCGGTACCATAGTTGGCTAAAAGAGCACCTTCCTCGCTGAAGAGATAATCCAGCCATTTTACACAGAGCTCGGCATTTGGAGAATCTGCGGAAACTGTGATGCACGGACCGAGCAGATAATACATATTTAATTTTACAGTATCTTCAGCATTTACTTTCGGGGCAGGAACAGGAACGTACTCGGCATTTGGATCTGAGTTTGCACCTTCGTATGCTGCGATTAATGTGTAAATAGAGCAAAATGCACCGGTTTTTCCTGTGGTAACCATTGCATTGTCCGGAAGGACTGCGTTTGTAGACATAAAGTCAGGATCAATTAATCCCTCACTGTACCAGCGATGCATCATTTCAACATAATCTTTCCAGCCGCTTTCAATCGGTCCGTATTTAACAACGCCGTTTTCCTGATAGAAAGTATTGGAAACTCCATAACCGGCATTTAAGGCATTGGCAAATACATCATATCCAGTATAAGAAAGCGTCAGCGGAGCAGTTGCACCTTCCTGGTCTTTAAAAGCAGTAAGCATGGTTTCCCAGTCATCGTAGGTGACCGGAGTATCCATACCGAGGTCATCGAGCCAGTCTTTGCGGACATACATGCCGGCATATGGTCCCTGCTGTTCTGACATGATCTGATAGATACCGACCATACGTCCGTCATTGGTATAAGCACTGCGCTTCAGATTTTCATCTTCTTCTCCGGCCTTTTCGAGAGCAGCCATATAATGAGGAGCATACTTCTGGATGAGATCTGTCAGGTCCATATAATAGCCATCGTCTACAGCGGCATCAAGACCGTCAGGATAAACATAGGAAGGGCCACTGTTTTTGATCATATCCGGCAGTTCGCCGCCTGCGATCATAAGATTGTAAGCAGATGCTTCGTCTCCAATGGCGGGATGCTGAAATTCAATATGTACATTCGTTTTTTCTTCCAGCTTTTGAAAAAATTCTGTATCACCGAGAGAATCTACAATACTTGCAGCATTGGCATCCATAGGAGTCCAGAGAGTTAATGTTGTTTTCTCATCCACTAATGGAAGAGAAACTTCAGTATCTGCAGCAGAAGTGTCAGAACTTACAGAAGAAGCTGCAGAAGAAGTATTAGAAGAAGCAGAGGTGGAACTGCCGGAAGAAGTGCTGCCGTTAGCACCGCATCCTGCCAGAAGAACAACGCTCTGTAATAAGGCGCCCATGCGTATAGCCTGTCGTATTCTTTTTTTCATACTTGAAATCTCCTTTTCTTTTGATTTTCGTTCTAATGTTCGTGCACGTTACCTGTATTATAAGAGAAAGGTGGGAAAAAAGAAAAGAACCAGTTTTTGCGTCAGGTGCAGTTTGCCGTCAGAATCAGAATTGCCAGAATGTGTTTTGATTGCCGTTTTGCGTGATCCTTGGGCAATTTTGAGACTTTTCCGGGGGTGCGTGCTATAATTTAAGGAAGAAAATGCATGGGGGATGCAAAAGATGAAAGAGAAAAAAATATTTTTATCCGTGATGAAAACGTATCTGGTGTTGGTGATGATCCTGTTGATTGTACTGATTGGCTGTTCTTTTTATTCCTATCAGAGTTTTAAGAGCAATACGAAAAATGCGCAGGTTGCATTATTAAATCAGGTACAGCATGAGATGGACATTCGGCTGGAAAATATTTCAAAGATCAGCCAGCTTCTGGCGGATCATCCGATTGTTCAGGAAATAGCGGAACTGGAAGATGAGCAGCCGGAGTATCAGCTGAAGTATACAGAATTGAATCAGGTTCTGCGCAATGAAAATACGATGCAGCAAAGTGAAGCAGAAACGGTATTGTATTTTAAAAACAGCAACGCTGTGTTTACTGGAAACTATCGGTACCAGGACGAAAATTTGGATGCATTTTTGAAAAAGAAAGGAATTTCTGAAGAAGAATTTCAGAATCTGGTTTTCCTGGAAAGAAATAAGGGAGCATATCAGATTTTAAAATCGGGCACAAAAAGTGCGGTACTGATCCATTTAAACCCAATTTTGGATAAAAGCTATCATCGGGCTGGTGTAGTTATTACGTTTGTTTCTGTCAGAGAGTTTGAAAAAATATTAAACCTGAGTGACTATATTGAGCAGAGTATTTGCTGCATGGCAAACGGAGATCGCTCCCTGATGATTGGTACCGTTCCGGAGGGACAGGATGTGCTGCAGCAGAACAGTTATGAAGAGATTGTGTGCAATTCCGAACCTGTGATGCAGGAAATACAGGGAAAACGATATATTACAATGGGAATATCTTCCCAAAGCGGAGTATGGAACTATTATTTTTCTATTCCAATGTCGATTTTTTATCAGCAGAACAGAACATATTTTATCATTATTGCGGGTGCTGTTCTGATGAGCCTGTTGGCAGGCGTTTTTCTGGCATGGCATTACAGTAAAGCATTTTCAGAACCAATCCAGGAGATTCTGGATACGTTTCGGATGGATGGAGCAGACAGTTATCCTGAAATGATGAAATCCTTGGAAAAAACAATGCTTGTCTATGAGTATAGGCTGCATGACATACAGAAACAGTTAAGAGGAAGTATGCAGCAGCAAAAAGATGAGTTTCTGTTTTCCATGTGCAGAGGTAATATCAATGAGAAAAAAGTACAGGAAAAACTGAGTAAATATGAGATTTCATTAAAAAATGCTCCGTTCGAATTTATGATGTTCCAATACAGGGAGATCGAAGAATCTACATTTTGTGTGAATGGTACGGTAGATTATGATCTGCTGTTGTTTGTAAGTCAAAATGTTATTGAGGAGTTGCTTTGTAAGAACGGAGGGGCTGCATTTCGTCATGACAGAATGATCTTGTGTATCTGTCAGCCGGTGGAAGAGGCTGATGTACTCAATCAGCTGCTGAACCAGATCGTTGATTTCCACAAGGATGTTATTCATGCAGAACTGTGTGTGTTCCGCGGAGGCCAGGGCAGTGAGCTAAGCGATATTCCAGAGCTGTTTTTAAATGCGGAGGAAATGGCAAACTATAAGACTTTCTGGGAAAAGGATATTTCGAATATTTTAGACTATCGTGACAGCAAATCCAGGAAAGCGCTGGAAGAAGATTCTATTTCGCTGGATATTCAGAAACGCTTTTTAAATCTGCTGTCCATCAAAGACTACACGAATGCGTATGAACTGCTGACAGAACAGTTAAATATGGTGGAACAGGGAGAAATCAAAAACTTTCAGTTGGAGCGATACAAAATTTATGGTTTGGTAAGCAATCTGTTGGAAGGAATTCCACATGTGGATCAGCTCGAGAAAAACAGCACGGAAGAAGCAAGACAGATCGGTGAGATTCTGGAATCACTTTCTAATGTAAGATCACTGCAGGAGATCAGGGAAAAAATTGATCTTCTGTTTGAAAAAATTATTTCCTATCAGAAGGGAACGGAGAAAGAAGGCTTTCCATGGGTATGGGAAGTGCAGAGTTACATTGAGAAAAACTATGCAGACCCGCAGATGGATGTGCAGTATCTGGCGGAAAAGTTCCATCTGTCAACATCACATCTGAGCAGAAACTATAAAAAAGTAACGTCAATTGGTGTGAGAGACAACATTCATATCGTGCGGATTGCGAAGGCAAAAGAACTTTTGATGCAGGGAATGAGCGTGCAGGAAATTGCGGAAAAGGTAGGATATGTGGAATCCAGAGCATTGATTCGTACGTTTAAACGGTATGAAGGAGTGACTCCGGGCCAATATCGGGAAACTATGGTGCAGAAATAGCAGAAAATGAGTACCACCACAAGAAAAGGCCATAAAAAAGCAGCAGAAAAAGGAGGGAAGCCACAAAAAGTGGTTCTTTCGAACCGGCAGGGAAGACGATACAATCAGATTAATGATAAGTCCGGCGGGAAGAAAGGAGCACATATGAAAACAAAAAAATTTACAAGGAAGGAAATCGTAAAAGACTGGAAGAAAAACAAACTGCTGTATCTTATGGCGGTTCCGTTGATTGCATTTTTTATCGTATTTGCATATCTTCCAATGGGAGGCATCCTGATGGCATTTGAAAATTACAAGCCAAAACTTGGAATTCTCAGAAGCCAATGGGTAGGTCTGGAAAATTTTAAAGACTTTTTTCAATCGGTATTTGCGTGGCGTGTCATTCGGAATACGGTTGTGCTGAGTATGTTGCAGCTGATCATTGAGTTTCCGCTCACGATCATTTTTGCGCTGCTTCTGAATGAACTGAAGGATTCCATTTTCAAAAAAGGTGTACAGATGATTACCTATATGCCGTATTTTATTTCCATGGTCGTTCTGGCAGGTATCATTGTAGACTTTACCAAAAGTACAGGTGTCCTGTCGCAGATCGTTACCTTTTTTAGTGGAAAACAGGTAAATCTGTTATCCGATCCGGCGTGCTGGCGTCCTTTGTACATTGTTTCGGATTTATGGCAGGGACTTGGCTTTGGAAGTATTATTTATGTAGCAGCACTTTCCGGCGTGGATCAGGAACTGTATGAGGCAGCAAAAATTGACGGAGCAAACCGCTGGAAACAGACACTGCATGTAACACTGCCTGGAATTTCCTCCACCATTATTATTATGTTGATTCTGCGAATCGGTTCCATCATGTCGGTTGGATATGAGAAGACCATTCTTTTATATAACCCTCAGGTTTATGAAACCGCAGATATTATTTCCAGTTTTGTTTACCGAAAAGGTCTGGAAGAGTTTAACTATGGATACAGTACGGCTGTCAGTCTGTTCAACTCTGTGATTAACTTCATTATGCTTGTAAGTGCAAATGTTATCAGCCGGAAGTACTCGGAAACAAGTCTGTTTTAGGAGGAAAAAACATGAAAAAAACAAAAACGTCTCTGGCGCGAAAAATATTTATTGTATTTGACTATCTGGTTCTAATTTTTCTTGCAGTTGTATGTTTGCTGCCGATTCTTCATGTGGCGTTTGCATCGGTTTCTGATCCCAACTGGGTCATGAACCAGAGCGGATTGATTTTAAAATCACATGGTTTTACGCTGGAGGGATATAAGCTGGTATTTCAGACAAGACAGTTGATGGGAAGCTATGGAAATACTCTTTTTTATGTGTTTGCATCGACAGCACTTGGAATGCTGATTACTGTATTGGGAGCGTATCCGCTTTCGAAAAGCGATCTGCTCTGGTCGAATGCACTGATGCTGATTATTTCCTTTACCATGATGTTCAGCGGAGGAATTATCACGTTCTATATGGTAGTAAGAAGCCTTGGAATGTACAATACCCGCCTTGCGGTTATTCTTCCGACGTGTGTCAGCGCATTTAACCTTATTCTGGTCAGAACGGCAATGGCAACGCTTCCGAAAGAACTGGAAGAATCTGCGCGTCTGGATGGGGCAGGACCAATTGCTGTACTTTTTAAGATTGTTCTTCCATTGATAAAAGCAACGCTTGCAACAGTAACGCTGTACTATGTAGTTGCAAACTGGAATTCCTGGTTCAATGCATCCATTTTCCTGACAGACCGGGACAAATATCCACTGCAGCTGATTCTGCGGGAAGTACTGATCCGAAACGATACAAGTTCGGCAACATCCGCATCTTCAGGAGAACTTGCAGGACTTGCGGATTCTTATAAGCAAATTATAAAATACTGCACCATTATGGTGGCATCTGTTCCAATTTTATGTTTTTATCCGTTTGTTATGAAGTATTTTAAAAAGGGTGTTATGGTAGGATCAATCAAAGGCTAAGGAGGAAGATCATGGAATTTTACGAAAAAGTCAATCGAATTGCGAAAACAGAAAAAGGAGAAATTGAGGGGATTCCGGGAAATATTCCACAGTATACGGTATTTAAAGGGATTCCTTATGCAAAAGCCCCAGTTGGAGAGCTCCGCTGGAGAGAGCCGCAGGAAACAGAAAAGTGGGAAGGCGTTTATCATGCAGATCATTTCGGACCGATTGCGCCGCAGATGCGCCACCCGAAAGGCAGTTTGTATGGTGATGAATTTTTCCAGTCCGCAGAAGATATGAGTGAAGACTGTCTGTACCTGAACATCTGGACGCCGGAAGTGAAGGAGGAGAAAAAACTGCCGGTTCTGTTCTGGGTACATGGCGGCGGACTCACAGGTGGATATGGATTTGAACCGGAGTTTGACGGAGAAGCTTTTTGCAAAGAAGGCGTGATTCTGGTAACGTTTAATTATCGTCTGGGCGTTCTTGGATTCCTCTGCCACGAGGATCTGGCAAAAGAAAGTGAGCATGGTGTTTCTGGAAACTATGGTCATCTTGACCAGATTGCCGCACTCAAATGGGTAAGAAAAAACATTGGTGCGTTTGGCGGAGATCCGGATAATATTACAATTTTTGGACAGTCTGCGGGTGCATTCAGTGTGCAGACAATGCTTGTGTCACCGCTTACCAGAGGAGATATTGCCGGAAGTATTATTATGAGCTGTGCGGATATCAACTGGCCGGATCCAGGCATGGGGCAGAAACCGATGGAAACAGCAGAAAAACAGGGCGCTGAATTTATGAAAGATGCAGGATGCCATTCCATAGACGAACTGCGCGGCAAGAGTGCAGATGAGCTAATGGCAGTTATGATGAAGGGATTTATGAAATATCCGATGGGAACGGTGATCGATCATTATCTGCTGGATGAGGCAGTATCCGACAGTTATTATCAGGGAAATTACCCGGATCTGCCGATGATGATTGGAAACACCGCCGGGGAATGGACTCTGGTATTCGGCGTACCGGAAGACCCGGAAGTCTGGAAAGAACAGCAGCGTCAGATGATGGGACCTGCAGCGGAAAAATACCTGGAACTGCTGCAGGTAGAGAAAAAAGAAGACATTATGCGCGCGATTCAGGAAAGCCATTCCTGGATGGTAAAAAACAGAGTATTGTGTGAGCTGAATATCAGACATGATCATAAACCGTGCTATCTGTATCTGTTTGACCACGATCTTCCAGGGAACGAGGCAGGATCCTTCCATTCCTCCGAGCTGTGGTATGTATTTGGAACTGTTGCACGCTGCTGGCGTCCAATGACGGGAACGGATTATGATATTTCCAGAGTTATGACAAAAAGCTGGGCGAATTTTGCAAAACAGAAAAATCCAAATGGAGAGGGTGTACCGGAATGGAAGCCATATCAGCCGGAGAATCCTCAGAACATGGTATTTTCGGAAAAGACAGAATGCAAAGAAATCAAAGAACTGGAAGTACAGCGGTATTTAAAAGAAATTATGCTGGAACATGCATAAAAGGCTGAAAGAAAAGGAACCTGGGCAGAAAAAGCAGGTTCCTTTTCTACATAAAAAGACAAATTCCAGGGAAAAATTCTCCGCTCCGCCTTTTGGCGGAATTTTCTGCATTTTTTGGTACAAAACGTATAAAGATTGTGAAATAAATAATTATCAATTGAATCATCTTACAAAACATGGTAAAATATGACTATCAATCGGCGGACAAAGCGGAAAAAAGAAAGGGGATTTGAAAACAATGGGTTACAAATCAGACATTGAAATTGCACAGGAATGTACCATGCAGCCGATCACAGCGATCGCAGAAAAAGCAGGTATTGATGACAAATATCTGGAGCAGTACGGAAAGTACAAAGCAAAAATTGATTACAACCTGTTAAAAGACACCGATGCGGAGGATGGAAAACTGATCCTTGTTACAGCGATCAACCCGACACCGGCAGGAGAAGGAAAAACAACAACATCCGTAGGACTGGTAGACGGACTTTCCAAAATCGGCAAAAAAGCAATGGTTGCACTTCGTGAGCCATCCCTTGGACCGGTATTCGGCGTAAAGGGCGGAGCAGCAGGCGGCGGATACGCACAGGTTGTTCCGATGGAGGATATCAACCTTCACTTCACCGGTGACTTCCATGCAATCGGCGCAGCAAACAACCTGCTGGCAGCTATGATCGACAACCACATTTTCCAGGGCAACGCTCTGAATATCGATCCGAGAAAGATCACCTGGAAACGATGCGTAGATATGAATGACCGTCAGCTTCGAAGCGTTGTAGACGGCCTTGGCGGAAAGACAAACGGAATGCCAAGAGAAGACGGCTACGATATCACCGTAGCATCTGAGATCATGGCAGTTCTGTGTCTGGCAAGCGACATCTCAGATCTGAAAGAAAGACTTTCCAGAATCATTATCGGATATACCTACGGAAAAGTAGCTGAGCAGAAACCGGTAACCGCAGGCGATCTGCACGCAGAAGGCGCTATGGCAGCACTCTTAAAAGACGCTCTGAAACCAAACCTGGTACAGACTCTGGAAGGAACACCGGCCATTGTTCACGGCGGACCATTCGCAAACATCGCACATGGCTGCAACTCTGTAACAGCAACCAAAATGTGCCTGAAATTAGCAGATTACACTATCACAGAGGCAGGCTTCGGTGCTGACCTTGGTGCTGAGAAATTCCTCGACATCAAATGCCGTATGGCAGGCCTGAAACCGAACGCAGTTGTAGTCGTAGCAACCGTTCGTGCCCTGAAATACAACGGCGGCGTTCCGAAAGCAGAACTGAACGGCGAGAACCTGGAAGCTCTGGAGAAAGGTATGCCGAACCTTCTGAAACACGTAAGCAACATCACAAACGTATACAAACTGCCATGTGTCGTTGCCATCAATGCATTCCCGACCGATACCGAAGCAGAGCTGAAGCTGGTTGAGGAGAAATGCAAAGAGCTCGGTGTTAACGTTGTTCTGTCCGAGGTATGGGCAAAAGGCGGCGAGGGCGGCGTAGCCCTGGCAGAAGAAGTTGTCCGTCTCTGCGAGCAGCCGAACGATTTCACCTATGCATACGATCTGGAAGGCTCCATCGAAGAGAAACTGAACGCCATCGTTCAGAAGATCTACGGCGGAAGCAGAGTGGTTCTGACCGCAAATGCACAGAAACAGGCAAAACAGTTAGAGGCTCTCGGATTTGGCAACTGCCCGATCTGTATGGCAAAAACCCAGTACAGCCTGACCGACGATCAGACCAAACTCGGTGCACCGACCGGATTCGAAGTTACCGTACGTAACCTGAAAATCTCCGCAGGTGCAGGCTTCATCGTAGCCCTGACCGGTGACATCATGACCATGCCAGGTCTGCCGAAAGTTCCGGCAGCAGAGCGTATCGATGTAGACGCTACTGGAAAGATTACAGGACTGTTCTAATAACACAGGATATCGTCTTGAAAAGACAGAATAAAGCATGAAATAAAACACAGAAAAAAAGAGACATTCCTTCGTGAATGTCTCTTTTTTTACGTTTTTATTGCAAAATATTACAAAAGATAATATAATTTCTAATGGTAACATGGAGAGAAAAGCAGATATAATATAGTAAGGGAGTTACTTGCCAATGACATCGAAGAAAAAATTGAGAAGTCTTCTGGGCGGTACACTTTTTATGGTGCTGATGCTCAGCGTACATCCGACGACTGTTTCCGCGAGTGCTGTGGGGAGCAGCACGGTGATGGACCAGTCTGTGGAGACAGAGGATCAGCAGAGCGGGATACAGAGTGAAACGCAGACACAGGCTTCACAGGACAGCGGTGCTGCTGTGCGGGCCAGTCAGAATGGCTGGGTTAAGGCAGGCGACAGCGGCTGGTATTTTTATGAGAACGGACAGCTGAAAACAGGATGGCTTTACCGGAATGGAAACTGGTACTGGCTGGATCCGGACCGGAACGGCCGCATGGCAGAAAACAGCTGGTTCACATACGATAATAATTTTTATTATGCCAAGGGAGACGGAGCAATCTATAAAAATGGTTTTCAGGAAGTAGATGGAAACCTTTATTATTTCCAGAGCTGGGGCGGCATTCAGAGAAATGTGTATCTCAGCATCAGCGGAAAAATGTATTATGTACAGGAAAATGGTATCGTTGCCCGTGGAATAGTCAGAACAATGAATGGACATGGTGATCTCTGCGCATTTGATGATACTACGGGAGCGCAGATCACACAAAAAGGCTGGCTGAAAAAAGGCACATCATATTATTGGGTAAGAGAAGACGGCATCCTGCAGACCGGCTGGCTGCTGTACGATGATAACTGGTACTGGTTTGATGATAATGGTGTCATGATGGCATCCGGCTGGAAAGAAATCAACAACAATCTGTATTACTTCCGGAGCTGGGGCGGCATTTATAAAAACGGTTTCCAGAGCATCGGAGGAAACGAGTATTATTTCCAGAGCTGGGGTGGTGTATATCGAAACACCTTCTTTACCGTAAAAGGGAAAACCTACATAGCGCAGAATGACGGATCGATCTATCATGCCAGCCAGACCGGCTGGGTTCAGCTGGGAGATCAGACTTACTGGATCAATCAGGATGGTTCTGTTCAGACCGGCTGGCTGAAGCTGGAAGGCAAATGGTACTGGCTGAAAGCGGACGGCACACGTGCTGCATCTGAATGGATCACGTATGACAACAACCGATACTATTTTGATGGTGACGGTGTGATGTACACCGGAATGAAAGAGGTTGACGGAGCAAGATATTATTTCCACAGCTGGGGCGGCGTTTACCATAACGAATCTTTTACCTGGCAGGGAAAGAAATACTGGGCAAAGGATGACGGAACCTTCTATACAGGTGTCTGCGATATCAATGGAAAGAAATACTATTTTCTGGAAGACGGCGAGCAGATTACAAAAGAGGGCTGGTATCTGACCAACGGAACGTATTACTGGATCAACAAGGATACGTCGCTTCAGACCGGCTGGGTGAAATATGACAACAACTGGTACTGGATGAAAGAAGACGGTACGATGGCATCGTCTGAATGGATCACCTACGACAAAAACCGCTACTATTTCCGAAGCTGGGGCGGCATGTACACCGGAATTCATACCATCGGCGGAACAAAATACGCATTCCAGAGCTGGGGCGGTCTGTACCATGATCAGACATTTACCATCGGCGGTAAAACATACTATGCCAATTCAGATGGAACATTTGCCACCGGCTGGGTGCAGAACGGCGGAAAAACGTATTATTTCGATGAGGACGGCACAAGCCATACGGGCTGGCTGCTTCTGGACGGAACGCATTACTGGATCAACGCCAATGGAACCAGAAGAGATGACGAGCTGTTTCAGTACGACGGAAACTATTATTATGTAGACAAAAACGGCGTTATGGCGACAAGCGGCTGGGTATACTGGGATTATAACTATTATTATCCGAGAAGCTGGGGCGGCATGTACAAGAATGCGTTTATTACCTATGATAATAACCTCTATTACCTTGGATCTGACTCGAAAATGGCAATCGGCTGGCAGTCGATTGGCGGAAATACATACTATTTCCGAAACTGGGGCGGCATGATAACCGGAAAACAGGTGATCGACGGAAAAACGTATGTGTTCGATGAGGACGGCAAGCTGGTACAGAGTCCGGACGGATTTGAACCGTCCGCGCAGATCGGTGTCCGCACCGTACGGAACTTTCTGAAAAATGCACTGCTTCCGCTTGGAAACACCCTGTATATCTGGGGAGGCGGCCACACAGACGCAGAGGCAGAGAGTTACGGCGTCAATGCGCAGTGGAAACAATTCTTCAATACACAGAATTCCACCTACAACTATTCCGATCATCTGTATGAGTACGGAAAAGGTCTTGACTGTTCCGGCTATGTCGGATGGACCGCACATCAGGTGACGAAAGAGTATGCAACGACAACCTCCACTGGAATGCCGGCCTACTTTGCAAGAAAAGGCTGGGGAACCTGCGTGACAGGCGATACGTCCCAGAAATTTACGCCGGGTGATGTGGTCAGCAAGAGCGGTCATGTCTGGATTGTCATTGGCCAGTGCTCGGACGGCAGCGTGGTTGTCATTCATGCGACACCGCCGTATATTCAGCTTGGCGGAACCGTTTCTTCAACAGGAAGCATTAACAGTGAAGCTATTGAGCTGGCAAATGAATACATGAAAATGTATTATCCGGTTGCGTATGAGCGGTATGGTGTAAAAGTTCTTGACCGGTCCTATCTGACCGGTGTGAATCATTTCACCTGGAGCAGCAGTATCTTAAGTGACAGGGAAGGCTACCGCAGGAAGAAACCGGCAGAAATCCTGAACGATCTGTTCCAGTAAAATATCTTCTATAAAAAATAAGAGAGAATACAAAAAAACTTTGTAGTTCGTGTATTCTCTCTTTCTTTTTGCGCTGGAATTGTCTATACTAGAAGGTGCGTGAAAGACGCAGATCAGAAATACAAAAGAAAAAATCTGGAAAATAAAAATACAAGGGGAGTAAACATGCGAAAGAGCTGGAAATGGGCGCTCTGTCTTGGCGTAGTGTCGTTGCTGCTGCTGGGCGGCTGCGGAAAAGAAAAGGCGGAACCAGTGGATCTGGTGCTGGTAACCGACGGCAGTGAGGTAGCTTCCGATGCCGTGTATCAGTCAGCATGGAACGGTCTTGCGCAGTATGGAGACGAGAGCGGTCTGAAATATGAAGCAAGTGTTCCGGCAGGACGGACAACAGAGGACTATGAAAACACCATCAAAGAGGCGGCGCAGAAGGGAGCATCCGTTATCGTCTGTGCCGGAACGAGCATGAGCCGCGCCGTTTACGATGCACAGCGCGACTGGAAGGATGTCCGTTTTCTGCTGCTGGAGGCAGAACCGGTCAGTGAGAGCGGCCGCAGCCGTCTCCGCGGAAATACAGAAAGCCTGGAAATTGATGTATCAGAGGCCGGCTACCTGGCAGGATATGCGGCAGTACAGGCCGGCTACACGCACCTGGGCTATATCGGACAGAAAAACGAAGAGAACGGAACAAAGTACGGGACAGGTTATGCACTCGGTGCAGAGGCGGCCGCTGCGGATCTGGGACTTGGAGAAAACAGCATCACGCTGGATTATACGTATCGGAAAAGCAGCAGCGTATCACCGTCGTATTTGGAAAAAATCAAAAGCTGGTATGGTGAGGGCGGACAGATTCTCTTCTCGGACGGTGCATCGTATCAGAATGTACTTGGCGCAGCAGCATCTGCGGCAGGCGGAGCACTGATCGCAAACGGCGGCGTGGAGGAGTACGCCAATGCCGTGTTGAAAGTACGTTTGGATTATGGAACTGCAGTTTACAATGCGTTAAAAGAAATGAAACAAAAGGATTTTGAAGGCGGGAAAATTGTAACGCGCGGCGTGACCGATCAGGAAATCAGTCTGGAATGGAATCAGGATGCGGTGCCGTACTTTACAGAGGATCAGTACCGGGCACTCTGTGCGAAATTCTCCGCAGAGGACTTTTCAATCCCTGACGGCGATGCGCTTTCCTCGCCGGATCAATACAAATTGAGTTGTGTGAGTGTACAGAAGGTAAAATAACATGTATCGTTACTGTTCACGAATTGTTTACAAAAAGTCGGGATATTTTTCCTTGCATCCATTTGTGAATTGTGATATTATGTAAAAGAATTGGGAAAAATATTTCAAAATTGTTACAGAATAATTGAATTTCTAAGAAACAGGGAAACCTGAAACAAAGAAACCTACATACAACGAATCAATTTGGGAGTGAAAGAATGAGAAAAAAATTTCTTGCCTTAAGTTTAGCAGTGATCGTAAGTGCAGCTCAGGTAATGACAGTAAGCGCCTCGAAACAGGAGCAGTTACAGCAGCAGCAGGCAGCACAGGCAGAGACCAGCGCACAGCTTGACAACGCAAAAGCAGAAATCGACGATCTGGAAACCAAAAAGAATCAGATTACCGGCGAGATTGATGACCTGGACGCACAGCTTGTCGTAACCATGGCATCCGTGGAAAATCTGAAAAATGAAATTGCAGAGAAACAGACAGAAATTGAAACAACACAGGAAAAACTGGCACAGTCCCAGGCTGAAGAGGACGAGCAGTACGAGCTGATGAAAAAACGAATCCAGTTCCTCTATGAGAGCGGCGGAGACAACGGCTGGGCAGCACTTCTTCTGGAGGGAAAAGATTTAAGCAGCATTCTCAACCAGGCTGAGTACACCCAGAAATTATACAAATACGACAGAGAGTGCCTGCAGGAGTACATGGATCTTGTACAGCAGGTAACAGACTACAGCAATCAGCTTGCAGATGAAAAAGCAGATCTCGAAGCCAGTGAGGCAGAGCAGGAAGCACAGCAGCAGTCCCTTGAGGCAATGCTTGAGCAGAAAAAAGCCGTTTCCGATGACTACGAAAACCAGATCGCAGACCTGAACGACATGGCTGCACAGTACAACGCAGTACTGGCAGAGCAGAACGCAAAGATCCAGCAGATCCAGGAGGAGATTGCAGCCGAAGAGGCAGCAAGAAAAGCCGAAGAGGCCCGTCAGGCAGCAGAAGCAGCCGAGGCAGCCCGCCAGGCAGAAGCAGCAAGACAGGCAGCAGCAGAAGCAGCCGCAAGCAGTGCTGCAAATAATACAACAACGGCAGACAACACACCGTCCAGCACAGGAAGCTCCACCACGACAACAACACCGTCTAACGGAGGAAGCTCTTACGATGATTCTTCGTCCAGCGATACCAGCAGCTCGGATGATTCCAGCAGCTCCAGCAGCTCCAGCAGCACCGGAAGCGCAACCGGAAGTGCCATCGTATCCTATGCAACACAGTTTATTGGAAATCCATACGTATGGGGCGGCACAAGCCTTACCAACGGAGCTGACTGCTCTGGTTTTATCATGAGCGTTTACGCACACTTCGGATACGACCTTCCGCATTCCTCCAGTGCACTGCGTGGTGTAGGACGCGGTGTATCTTATGCAGAGGCTCAGCCGGGCGATATTATCTGCTACAGCGGCCACGTAGCCATCTACATCGGCGGCGGTGCAATCGTACACGCAAGCAATGAGCGCGACGGTATCAAGATCAGCAGCAACGCAGCGTATACCACGATTCTTGCGGTAAGACGTGTGGTTTAAAAAAGAATTACATAGTAAGAATTTTCAGATCCCGGGAGAGAAAAATCCCGGGATCTTTTGCGTTTTGCTTAAAATTGAGTGCATTCGCGTTAAAACTGTGATATACTAAAGCACATCGGAGATACAAGGGCGTATTGACCAACAGAAGGTCAGTATGCCCTTTTGCTTGTTAGGAAGAAGGGAGAATCGTTATGAAACTGGAAAATTATTTTCGTCGTTTCGGTATTCGGAACGGATCTGGTGCGGAAAGTAGCGTCAGTGCTGTCCATCTGCATTATCGCCGGTCTGCTGATCGTCTACGTCCCGAACATCATCGCCGGAGCCGGAAAGATCGGCGATACTGTAAACGCCATGAAAACCGCAGACCTCCCATTCGGCAAAGCCCTGTACGCCGCATTCCTCTACGGAACCTTCCAGCTTGCCAATGTCGCAGTCTTCGTCCAGCATGCCAAATCCTTCGAAAAACCGCAGGATGCCGGAAAGAGCATGGCAGTCGGTGCCGTATTAAATGCCCTTCTGATGATCATGGTCGTCCTCGGAATCATGACCGTATACCAGAACCCGGAAATGATCCAGCAGAGCGTCCCGACATTATTTATGGTTCAGCAGGGCGTCGGCAGTAAATTCATGACACCGCTGATTTCCGTACTGATCATCCTCGGTGCCGTATCCACAGCCGTCAACATGGTTGCCGCCATGGTCAAACGAATCCACGCCGGTCTCGCTGAACGAAGCAGCAGAACAGAAACCGCAGGCAAAATCGGCCGCACCCAGATCCTTGCCGCGCTTGTCTGCTGCATCGCGGACTTCCTTATCGCACAGTTTGGTCTGCTGACGCTGATCCAGAAGGTGTACAGCATCCTGGCATACCTGGCAATCCCGGTCATCTTGGTGCCGTACGTGGTGCACATGGCGGTGATGCGGTTTGATACGAAAAAATAGAAAAGAACAATAAAAAATTTGTAACAAAAATTTACACCGCAGAAAGAGAGATTTGCTTCTGGAGAATGGAAGTATTTCGCAGACAGCAGAAAAAAGAAGATTCATGCAGAGCAGATGTGAGTCATAAAGAAATGACATGCGTCTGGCAGAGTATGTGTCGGTGACAAAGCAGAAAACAGGAACTCTTCTTTGGGACTCGATTGTGCCGTCAAAATATGGTATACTGCAAAAAGGATCAAAAAGCGGATATTGATATTTCACGGGAGGGGAAGAAGATGAAAAATGCACCGGCTTATGTGAAGGTTTACAGCAGACTGAAAAACGAGATCAATAAGGGAACATATCCTGTCGGGGGATTTCTGCCGAAGGAGTGTGAACTGGAGAAAATCTATCAGGTCAGCCGTACTACGGTACGGAATGCAGTAAAGATGCTGGTGCAGGAGGGACTGGTTGAGGTTCGCCAGGGTTCTGGAACGAGGGTGCTGAATCATAAGGCAATTCAGAATTATAACAAGGTCACATCGGTCACGGAATCCCTGATGAAAAAAGGATATCGGGTAACGACGTCAGATATGATGATCGACATCATTTCGGCGGACAAACAGCTCGCCGATGAACTGGAAATTCCGGAGGGAACCAGCGTGGCGAGGATTCAGCGGCTGCAGCTTGCGGATGAAGAGCCTGTTACGCTGATGGAAAATTATATCGAATATGCGAAAGTCCCTGGCATCGAGGCGTATGAGAATCAGTTTGTAGCGCTGTATCAGTTTCTGGAGGAGAAATTCGGCTTGCAGATTGATGAGACACGAGACAGAATTTCAGCGAAATCCGCGACCTTTATGGAAGCCCAGGTTCTGAAAACGGAGCCGAAGGATGCGCTTCTTGTGGTGCACAGAGTCACCTACTGGCAGAACCGGCCGGTGAGCATTGACCACGTGCGGATCATCGGAAGCAAGTACGAGGTGGAGATTTCGGGAAAAGGACGGAGTAAATGAGCGATGAGACAGAAGAACAGAAGAAACTGATGCGGCAGATTGATATCAGCTGTGTACAGGCATTTCATACAATGGATGAAATTGATGCGATGGTGGAGCTGGCAAAGAAATATCGTCTGGCTGCTGTGTTTACCTTGCCGGCGTTCAGCGCCCATGTGGCAGAACGGCTGCAGGACACCAGAGAAATCCATGCGGGAGGCGTGGTAAGCTTTCCGGGCGGCGGAGATACGACCGGACAGAAGAAGCGGCAGGCAAAAGAACTGTGGGAGGCTGGCTGCCGGGAAATCGACATGGTGATGAATCTTACGGCATTCAGAAGCCACGAATTTTCTTATGTAAAAGAAGAACTTCTGGCCATCCGGGAGCAGGTGCCTTCGGCGATTTTTAAGGTGATCATCGAGGCACCGCAGCTGACGGAGCAGGAAATCTGCCAGGCAGTGGATCTGTGTGTGGAAGGCCGTGCGGATTATGTAAAGACGAGCACCGGATGGTATCCCGGCTGTCCTTCCACCGTGGAGCAGGTTAGAATCATGAGCCGTGAAGCCGCCGGTCGCATTCAGATCAAGGCCGCCGGTGGAATCCGCAGTCTGGAAACTATACAGGAAATGCAGAAAGCCGGCTGTAGCCGTTTCGGTATGGGAATGCGGTCGGTACAGAATTTGATAAAAAGTATCTATAAGTAATCTATTGTGCAAAAGCTATAAAAAAGTCACGGAATATTCTACGATATTCCGTGACTTTTCTGTTGAATTAGTAACCTATTAGTGATATATTCGAATCATAGGAATCGATAAATCATTAACAATCTGAAAGGAGAGCAAAAGATATGAAAGGTTATGCAATGCTGAAAATCGGTGAATCCGGATGGATCGAGAAAGAACGCCCGAAATGCGGGCCGATGGATGCCATTTGCCGTCCACTGGCAGTTGCCATCTGCACATCAGATATCCACACTTTATGGGAAGGGGCCATCGGTGACCGTCATAACATGATTCTGGGCCATGAGTGCTGTGCAGAGGTTGTGGAAGTCGGAGAGCTCGTAAAAGATTTCAAACCAGGAGACCGGGTTCTTGTGCCGGCCATCACTCCGGACTGGAATTCTCTGGAAGCACAGGCTGGTTATTCCATGCACTCCGGCGGAATGCTGGCAGGCTGGAAATTCTCCAACTTCAAAGATGGTGTCTTTTCTGAATTCTTTCATGTAAATGATGCCGATGGAAACCTTGCGCTGCTTCCGAAAAACATCAATGTTGTCGACGCGTGCATGCTTTCCGATATGGTGCCGACCGGATTCCACGGCGTAGAGCTTGCCGATGTACAGTTTGGTGATACAGTTCTTGTCATCGGAATCGGACCAGTTGGTCTGATGTCGGTAGCCGGAACGAATATGCGCGGCGCATCGAGAATCATTGCTGTCGGAACGAGACCGGTCTGCGTAGAAGCGGCAAAAAAATACGGCGCAACGGATTTTGTCAGCTACAAGAACGGACCGATTTTCCAGCAGGTACTTGATATGACAGATGGAAAAGGTGTTGATAAAGTAGTCATCGCCGGCGGTGGTGTAGAAACCTTTGCAGAAGCAGTAAAATGTCTGAAACCGGGCGGAAAGATCGGAAATGTAAACTATCTTGGATCCGGTGACAACATTGATATTCCGCGTGTAGAGTGGGGCGTTGGAATGGGTCACAAACAGATTAACGGAGGCCTGATGCCTGGCGGAAGACTCCGCATGGAAAAACTGGGAGCTCTTGTTTCGGCAGGCAAGCTGGATGTCAGCCCGCTGTCCACACATGTGTTTGATGGATGGGATCATCTGGAAGAAGCACTGTTCCTGATGAGAGATAAACCGAAGGATTTAATCAAACCAGTCGTTAAATTGGCTGACTGATGATTTGAAAATTTGACTGAAAAAGGAAACGTATGAAAATATTGATCGTATCCGGCTTTTTGGGCGCGGGAAAAACAACATTTATCAAACGGCTGGCCAGGAACGTCGATCAGCGGTTTGCCATACTGGAAAATGAATATGGAGCCGCAGGAATCGACGGCGCACGTCTTGACCAGAACCGGCAGGGAACGCAGAAAAATGTATGGGAAATGACAGAGCAGTGCATCTGCTGCATCGGGAAAAAGGATTTTGCAGCATCCGTGCTGACCATTGCCAATGTGGTAGACCCGGAATACCTGATCGTAGAACCGACAGGCGTCGGAAGTCTCGCCCGGATTATAGAAAATCTGCGTCAGATCGAGTACGAGAGAATTCAGCTTCTCTCGCCGGTCACTATTGTGGATGTTTACAGTTACCGCCGCTATATGGCGGAATATCCCGAGCTGTATCAGGATCAGATCCGAAGCGCGGATACGATCATTGTTTCCAAAACAGAAGCATGCCAGGCGGAAGAAAAACAGCGCATCCAGAAATTTCTGCAGGAAATTAACCCGCAGGCAAAAATCATCACGGATTATGCATCCACGATGACATGGGAAGATTACCAGAGCCTGCTGCTGGGCGGCCGATATGAGAAAGAAGTACAGGATACGCAGAGCGGCGAAAAGATGCCGGAGACCTTCTCCTTCGAAAATATCCGAATGGAGGCACCGGAAACCCTGTGGTGTTTTCTGGAACAGATCATTCGCGGAGCGTTTGGAAATATCATCCGTGCAAAAGGACAGTTCGCAGCCGGAGACCAGTTTCTCCAATTTGATGTCGCCGATCACCGCTACAGCATCACCGGCACAGAACAGAAAAACGCCGGCCAGGCTGTGTTTATCGGAAACGATATGAACGAAGATGCGATCCGGCAGTATTTTAAGAAATGCGCCGGAAACCAGAAAATGAAATATGCTGCCCGTCATGTATCATAAAGTAAATAGGAAAAAGAGATTGCGGAGTCCTGCCAAAACAGGGTTTCGCAATTTTGGTTTTTACAGAAAGATTCAATTGAAAAACGAAGGATAGGCAAAAACGAAAAATTACGCTAAAATAAACATACAAGTATTCCAAATAAAACAAAAGAAAAATCAGGGGGGATCTGATATGGAGGAACAGAAAAGAAGACGGGAAAGAAAATCAGCGGCATACTGGTTGAGCAAAAGCTCGATTTTATATCCGATCTGTATCTTGTATGTGATGTATGTGAAACAGGTTGAGGTATATATTACAGAATGTTCCGTCCATATTTCGTCGGGGACAATGCTTTTTGCCTATGCGCTGTGCCTGATTTTGTGGCTGGCCTCACCCATTCGAAGCTACTGCGCAGATGGAACTGCAAATGAAGTTTTATTCTATGCATTTCCGCCGAGCATACTGATGCTGTTTTTGTTTGCCCAATATTCACTGAAAATTGTGTTGTTTCTTGCAGTGCTGGATGGGATATTTCTTGTTACGGTTTTAAGAGATTTACATAGAAAAAAACGAAAATATTCTCCGAAAAAATTCTGGAGATTAAAAAGAAGTGACTTAAACGCATTTCTGTTTGTTTCAGTATGCGTGAGTATGGTACCGACTTGTATGATGATATATTGGAAGCTTGAGTCTCCGTCCGGAGTGGCAGAACTTTACGAACGAAAAAAGGACTATAATCTCGTCCAGAATCAGGAGAACATTTTTCAGGAAAATAAAGAATTTCTGCTGAGCTTAAAGGAGAGCGAATGGAGGCAAAAAACACTGGAAGAAAGAACAATTGCAGCACAGAAGATGGTACGGCTTGAAACAGAACGACTTGGAATTCCCGAAATTCCGCTGTATGTGAAAGAGACAGGATCATCGAATTGCGTTGCATTATATAATAACGAAGAGAACGAAATATGGTATGCTCCAGAGCATTTAACATCTCAGACAGCAGAAGAATTTTTTACGGGAATTTGCGAAGAATGTTATCATGGAATGGAGTATTATCTGCTGGAGCGAATGGACTGGAATTCGGAAATGGCGAATACTGCTTATTTTGAAGAAATGAGGAAGTGGAAACTAAATGATAATCGCTACATATCTGGACGCGACGAGGGCGATTCGTTTGAAGCATATCAATCACAGCCGCTGGAAGCATCTGCCAAAAAGTATGCCAGTTCCGAAACAGAGGCACTGATTCATTTTATTGCTGTGTACGGCGATGAATAAAAATCTTTTAGGGGGGGAGGGAGAAAAGGAGCGTCGGGAAAAAAATAAAAAAATTAGCACTCTCCTATTGACAGTGCTAACAACTAGTGTTATAGTACGACTAGAACAAAGAAAGAAAAGAAAATTCACATCAACGCTCTTTTTGTTCGGAGCGAATGTTAGCACCCAAATAGATAAGGAGGAAGCCGATTATGAATATCAGTAAATTCACACAAAAATCGCTGCAGGCTGTACAGGACCTGGAAAAGACCGCATACGATTTCGGCAACCAGGAAATAGAGCAGGAGCATCTGTTGTATAACCTCCTGCATCAGGACGACAGCCTGATTCTGAAAATGATCGAAAAGATGGAAATCAACAAAGATCATTTTCTGAACCGTGTCGAGACGGCGCTGAACGACCGCGTCAAAGTATCCGGCGGTCAGCCGTATATCGGTCAGTATCTGAATAAAGCACTGATAAATGCTGAGGATGAGGCGAAAGCCATGGGAGACGAGTATGTTTCCGTAGAACACCTCTTCCTGGCAATGCTGAAAAACCCAAGCCCGTCCATGAAAAAACTGTTTCAGGAGTACGGCATCACAAGAGAACGTTTCCTGCAGGCATTAAGCACCGTGCGCGGAAACCAGAGGGTTACCACCGACAACCCGGAGGCAACATACGACACCCTGGAAAAATATGGACAGGATATCGTAGAAAAAGCCAGAAACCAGAAAATGGACCCGGTTATCGGCCGTGATACCGAAATTCGGAACGTTGTCCGTATCCTGTCCCGTAAGACAAAAAACAATCCGGTTCTGATCGGTGAGCCTGGTGTTGGTAAAACCGCAGTCGTAGAAGGCCTGGCCCAGCGAATCGCCAACGGCGATGTACCGGAGAGCCTGAAAGATAAAACCATTTTCTCCCTAGATATGGGAGCCCTGGTAGCCGGAGCAAAATACCGCGGCGAATTCGAGGAGCGTCTGAAAGCCGTTCTGGAGGAAGTCAGAAAGAGCGACGGAAAAATCATTCTGTTCATCGATGAGCTGCACCTGATCGTCGGCGCCGGAAAGACCGACGGCGCGATGGATGCCGGAAACATGCTGAAACCTATGCTGGCACGAGGCGAACTGCACTGCATCGGTGCCACAACGCTGGATGAGTACCGCCAGTACATCGAAAAAGATGCCGCCCTGGAGCGCCGTTTCCAGCCGGTTCAGGTTGATGAGCCGACCGTAGAGGATACGATTTCCATCCTGCGTGGCTTAAAAGAGCGCTACGAAGTTTACCACGGCGTAAAAATCACCGACGGTGCCCTCGTTGCAGCCGCAACCCTTTCGAACCGTTACATCAGCGATCGTTTCCTGCCGGATAAAGCAATCGACCTGGTCGACGAGGCATGCGCTCTGATCAAGACAGAACTGGATTCCATGCCGGCCGAGCTGGATGAGCAGCGCCGTAAGATTCTGCAGATGCAGATCGAGGAAGCCGCACTGAAAAAAGAGACCGACAATCTGAGCCGCGAGCGTCTGGAAACACTGCAGAAAGAGCTGGCTGAGTTAAAGGATACCTTCAATTCTGCAAAGGCACAGTGGGAAAATGAAAAGAGTTCCGTTGAGAAACTGTCCAAACTGCGTGAGCAGATCGAGGACATGAACCGCCAGATCCAGAAAGCAAAGAATGATTACGATCTGAACCGCGCCGCTGAACTGCAGTACGGTGAACTCCCGAAATTACAGCAGATGCTGGAAGCAGAAGAGAAAAAAGTTAAAAATGAAGATCTCTCCCTGGTACACGAGAGTGTAACGGATGAAGAGATTGCCAGAATTGTCTCCCGCTGGACTGGAATCCCGGTTGCAAAACTGACCGAAGGCGAGAGAACTAAGATCCTCGGCCTGGAAGATGAACTTCACACGAGAGTTATCGGCCAGAATGAAGCAGTCACCAAGGTTTCGGATGCGATCATCCGTTCCAAAGCCGGAATCAAGGATCCGACAAAACCGATCGGTTCGTTCCTGTTCCTTGGACCTACCGGTGTCGGTAAAACAGAGCTTGCGAAAACGTTGGCAGAAAAGCTGTTTGATGATGAGAACAACATGGTTCGAATCGATATGAGTGAATACATGGAGAAATACTCCGTCTCCCGTCTGATCGGAGCGCCTCCGGGATATGTAGGCTACGAGGAGGGCGGCCAGCTGACCGAGGCAGTGCGCAGAAAACCATATTCTGTTGTTCTGTTCGATGAGATCGAGAAAGCGCATCCGGACGTCTTCAACGTTCTGCTGCAGGTACTCGATGACGGCCGTATCACCGACTCCCAGGGCCGTACCGTAGACTTTAAAAATACGATCCTGATCATGACCTCCAATATCGGATCCCAGTATCTGCTGGACGGCATTCAGGACGACGGCAGCATCTCCGAAGAGGCGAGAAACCTGGTCATGCAGGATCTGCGTGCACACTTCCGTCCGGAGTTCCTGAACCGTCTGGATGAAACAATTATGTTCAAACCATTGACAAAAGACAACATTGGTCATATCGTAGATCTGTTGCTGAAAGGACTGAACAAACGTCTGGCAGACCAGGAGCTTACCGTCGAACTGAGCCCGGCTGCAAAACAGTTTGTCATCGAGGGCGGCTACGACCCTGTTTACGGCGCCCGTCCATTGAAACGTTTCGTACAGAAAGAGGTAGAAACCAGCACCGCAAAACTGATCCTTGGCGGTCAGGTCAGCGAGGGCGATACGATCCTTCTGGATGTGGAAAACGGCGGCCTGAAGGCAATGATCAAACCAGGTGTGGAGGTAGTAGACGAATGATGCCGAAAGATCCCGTAATGCTGCTGAGCTATGTCAATACGCAGTTAAGAGATTTTTACCCGTCGCTCGCAGAATTCTGCGCGGCCATGCAGACAGAGGAATCCGATCTGCGGGAAAAACTGGCGCTCATCGACTATGAGTACGATGAGAAAACGAACCAGTTTGTATAAGAATAACCAGGCCCTGAAAAAAATGGCGGAAAAAGGCGTTCCGTATGTGGAAAAAACACATACGGGGCGCCTTTTTTACGCAAAGCGTGTTTCTTATAACTGACAGGAAAAATCATATCTATAATAGAAGAAATGTGGTAAAATGGAGGAAAAGAAAATCCGCTGAAAATGGGGAAACAGCGGATCTGGAGAAGGAGGAAACAAATATGTATTTTGGTGTACAAATGTATGGGGTATCCAAAGAATGGAAACAGGATCCCGAAGGATTTTTAAAGAAAATCTATGAGGCAGGCTACCGCCAGATCGAGCCGTGTCTCGGATTCCGTGTTGATGCCAGGGACTACGGTTTCTGGATCCCGGAGGATCTGGAGCAGGCAATGCCGCTGCTTGCGAAATACCACATTGAGGTTCATACGGTCCACATTTTCCTGGATGAATACCACTATGAAAGAGAACTTGCCATTCTTACAGAACTGGCGCAGAAATACCATATTTCCTGGTTTGTCGTAAAGAGCCCGGAACGCCTGACAAAAGATGTTCTGGATGAAACCGCTGCAAGATACCGCGAACTGGCAGAAGAACTGGAAAAAGCCGGAGCAGGTCTTCTGATCCACAACGAAAAAGAAGATATCTGTATCCGCGTGAATGGAAAAACAGCGTACGAATATCTCCTGGAAGCCTGCGGTGAAAAAGTCGGAGCAGAAGTAGATGCCGGCTGGATGTACTGCGGCGGCGTCGACCCGGAAGAGTTCCTCTGGGCGCATGCGGACCGAGTCAAAGCCGTTCATTATAAAGATATGAAAATCACCGGCCAGGAAGCGCCGCTTGGAAAAGGCATGGTTGATCTGAAAGCCTGCTTCCAGTTCGCCCGCGCAAACGGTGCACTGCAGATTGTGGATATGGATGCGGCAACACTGGAGGATACCTGCCGCGCCGGAAAAATGCTCTCCGGATGGACAGGGGACAGAGACAACACCGACAGCATTCTCTGCACGATGGATGTGGAGACCGGAGAAGAAACCGTGCTGCATGAGTTTCCGGGAATCATCGAGGCACCGAACTGGCTGAACGATGGAAACACCCTGCTTTATAATGCGGATGGAAAAATCTACCGCTATGAGATCGACAAAGACCATGTGGAGCAGGTTGATACCGGTTTCTGCGTGCAGTGCAACAATGACCACGTTCCGTCACCGGACAACCAGCTGCTGGCGGTAAGCTGCATGCCGCCGGAACTCACAGATGGAACGTATGAATCCCACATCTACGTGCTCCCGATGACAGGCGGTGAACCAAAAGACCTCACCGGACCGGGTCTCAGCTATCTGCACGGCTGGTCGCCGGACGGAAAAGAGCTTGCGTACTGTGCCTTCCGCAAAAAGCCGGAGGAGGAGACTATGCGCATTGAGATCTGTACGATTCCATCAGACGGCGGCGAGGAAACCTGCCTGACGGACGGCAAAGGCTACAACGACGGTCCGGAGTATTCACCGGACGGAAAGCACATCTGGTTCAACAGCACCAGAAGCGGTCTGATGCAGGTATGGCGGATGAACCGTGACGGCAGCGGTCTCACCCAGATGACCGATTTCGATGCCAACAACTGGTTCGGCCACGTTTCGCCGGATGGAAAACACGTCATTTACCTGACCTTCGCTAAAGGTGAGCTGGAACCGAATGAGCATCTGCCGAACATGTATGTATCGCTTGGAATGATGGATTATGACGGACAGAATAAGAAAAAAGTGCTGGATCTTTTCGGCGGCCAGGGCAGTATCAACGTCAACTCCTGGGCACCGGACAGCCGCAGAATTGCGTATGTGAAATATGTGCTTCATCACAAATAAAGGAATATCTTAAGAAAATCTGACGGGCCGTAAAAATTCATGGAAGTATTGTGAAAAAACGTTGAAAGTATTTTAGCGGAAATGCACAAGAATTCTTACGAATTTTTACGGCCCGTTGACTCTTTTTCTGACACACGTATAATGAAAGTAACAAGAGAAACTGCGGCCCCTGGCGGCTGCAAAACAATCAAAAGGAAAGGAGGATTTGTGTTATGAAGAAAACGAAAAAAATGCTTTCGTTTGTACTGTCCATGCTTCTGATCGTGACGATGTTCCCAACCATGGCATTCGCAAAAGAGGAAGCCAAAACGTGGAAGTTCGGAGAGCTTTCGCTGAAAGCAGGCGACGTTCTCGGCAAAGATACGGAGATTAAAAATGATGCAGAGAACAGAGAAATCCGAATACTTTCAGAAAAAACAAATCTGGATGAAAAGAAAGATGACAAAGAAAGAATAAAAACAGAAAAAGAGGCTGTGATCGCAGCGGCGGCTTCCTGGAATCTGAAGGATCTTACGGAAAAGGCCAAAAAGGCTCCGGCAGATTATCTGCTTAAAAAGGCAGACAGCTGGAACGGAAGCTGGATTGTAACAAAGATCGCAGAAACGGAAACAAAAGATGCCATTGAAATCCAGATAAGAACCTATGAGTACGTAGCTGTAACAGAAATCCAGGGCATACCGAAAGAAATCCCGGGAATCACCGCACTGACGGGCAAAGCAGTTCCAGAAAATGCAGATCAGAAACAGATCACATGGGAAATCACGGATGCCGGAATGACAGGTGCTGTTTTAGACGGCACAAACCTGAAAGTAACGAATGCCGGAACCGTAAAACTTCTGGCGACAATCAAAGACGGAAAGAAAACCGGCGTTGACTTCACACAGGAATTCACTGTGATTGTAAAAGCCGCAGATTACACCAAAGTAACAGAAGCGCTGGCGCTGATCCCGGAGGACATGGGCCGGTATACAGAAGAAAGCGCGGCAGCTGTTCAGAAAGCAAAAGATGCGGTAAAAGAGAACCTGCCATCAGCTGAACAGGAAACCGTAAATGGTTATGCGGCAGCCATTCAGACAGCAGTAAACGCACTGACGCTTCTTGGCGCAGATTACACAGAAGTTGATGCAGTACTTGCCAAAGTTCCGGGAGATCTTTCTATCTATACGGAAGAAAGCGTGGAAGCACTGAATGCAGTCATCGCATCCATCGACCGCACCAAAACGGTAGAAGAGCAGCAGGCAGTTGATGCTTATGCGGAAGCACTGGAGAATGCAATTGCAGCACTGGTACGCAAACCGGTTCCAGCAGATTATCAGGGAGTGGAAGAACTCCTGGGAAAGATTCCGAAAGACTTATCCATTTATACCGAAAAGAGTGTAAAAGCACTGAATGTGGCAAAAGAAGCCATTGTATGGGATCTGGATGACAGCAGACAGGAGGAAGTCGATCAGTTTGCAGAAAACCTGAAAGCAGCTCTTGACGGACTGACCCTGAAACCGGCGGACTACAGCACCGTAGACGCGGCTCTTGCCAAAGTTTCGAATGATCTGAGTATTTATACGGAAGAAAGCATTCAGCCGCTTCAGACAGCGATCAACAGCGTAGAAAGCGGAAAAACCATTCTGGATCAGGCAGAAGTAGACGGCTGGGCAGCAGCAATTGAAAATGCACTGGCAGGACTGCAGGTTCGGAAAGCAGATTATTCCAAAGTAGAGGAAGCCATCAAAAAGATTCCGGCGGACCTCAGTCTGTATACCGATGCGTCTGTAAAAGCACTGGAAGATGCAAAGAACAGCGTCGTAACCGAGCGGCCGGTCACAGAGCAGGAGAGCGTAGACGGTTACGCAAAAAAGATCGAGGCAGCGATTGCCGGCCTTACGTATAAAGATGCGGACTACAGCAAAGTAGATGCCGCAGTGAAGAAGATTCCAAACGATCTGAAGAAATACACGGACGAGAGCGTAAAAGCAGTCAATGATGCAAAAGCAGCGATTGTACGCGGAAAGAATATCACGGAGCAGAAGACGGTGGATGGTTATGCGGCAGCGCTGGAAAAAGCGATTGCCGGCCTGAAACAGAAACCGATGACTGCGCAGAATCTTCCGAAGATTACCAAAGGAGTCAATCAGTCAGGTATGCAGGGCAAGGAGCTTTCCTTCACCGCAGATTTTGAAGCAAAGGATCTTAAAAAGGTTCTCATCGACCAGAAAGAGATTGATGCGAAGAATTATGTGACGGCTGGAAAAGAGAATACGCAGGTTACGCTGAAGGCCGAGTATACAAAGAGTCTGGCAGAAGGCAAGCATACGATTTCGATCGTTTCAAGCAAGGGCCAGGCGGATACCGTATTCTATCTGAAGAAAGCAACAAAGAGTCCGGACACGGGAGACCGCACACAGGTGATGCTGTGGGTGATCCTGCTCGGCGTTTCTGCAGCAGCAGTGGTCGGAGCAGTTGTTTATCGCAAACGTGAGAAATAAGAGTTGAAAGGGAAAGGCGCCGGAAGGCGCCTTTTCTTTTGGTGGTTTCGAAGTAGATTGTAAATAGTCAGATAAAATACAAAATATGCAGAATTAACTATATTTTTCTAAAAATAAGAAAATTCGAAAAAAGGTGTTGACTTTTGCTTTTGGCGGTGTTATTATAACTAAGCTGTCAGCGAGAGCTACAGTGAATGAGTTCTTTTGAAACAGAAAAACCTAGTTCGGAGCCGGGTGGCTGCCGCGGGTTGCAAAAACTGCTTCAAAAAAAATCTGAAAAAAGTTCTTGACAAAAGCAAATGAGTTTGATAAAATAAACGAGTTGCTGATCGAGAGAACAGCAAAGAAGTTCGAAAGAGCTTCAAAAAAATAAATTAAAAAAGTTCTTGACAAACGAAAAGTTCTGTGATAAAATAAACGAGCTGATCCGAGTCGGAACAGCAGAGATCCTTGATAATTAA
>NZ_QUKM01000014.1:0-295 GCF_003481245.1 Blautia sp. TF10-30 | reverse complement strand
GCAGAGATCCTTGATAATTAAACAGTGAAACACATCCTCGAAAGTTCTGAATAAGTAATTCAAAACGATCGAAAGATCCTTTAAAACAGTAAAAGGGATAAATTAGCTAGTATGTTGATTTTGAACTTGGAACAAATCTTTTATCAGAGAGTTTGATCCTGGCTCAGGATGAACGCTGGCGGCGTGCTTAACACATGCAAGTCGAGCGAAGCGGCTGAATTGATTCTTCGGATGATTTTCAGTTGACTGAGCGGCGGACGGGTGAGTAACGCGTGGGTGACCTGCCCCATACCGG
>NZ_QUKM01000013.1:89637-93343 GCF_003481245.1 Blautia sp. TF10-30 | reverse complement strand
GGAACGGCAAAATTTTTTACACTTCTATTACTTCTTTATCGCACATCAGTAAAGAGCCAGGGCATGAAGCAGTTCATGGCTAATTAAAGGGAACAAAAAAGAAAGGAAAACCAATCCAGACGGTATCAGCGGCAGGATACAAGAATAAATTGTGATTTCACAAGATTGGTGCTATAATAAGAGAAAAGTTCCTGCCGGGGCAGCCGCCCCGGTGGTATGGATAGAAAGGCAGGAAAACAATATGCACATCAGCTATAAACCACTCTGGCACACACTGTTAGAGCGTGATATGAGGAAAGAGGATTTAAGGCTTGCCGCTGGTATGACAACGAATATGATTGCCAACATGAGCAAAGAGGGAAAGCACATCAGCATGGACACATTAGCCCGTATCTGTGAAACGCTGAATTGTGAGATTACCGATGTGATTGAGTTAGTACCAGACGAGCCTGCTTCCACAGGAGGTAAGGAACATGAGAGAATTGAAACCAAGAATAACGGAAAACGGAATTGATTATATCCTTGTCGGAGATTACTACATCCCGGACTTGAAACTGCCGGAGGAACACCGCCCTATCGGAAAGTACGGACGGATGCACCGGGAATATTTAAGGGAAGTCCACCCAGCCAGATTGAATACATTGATACTGACCGGAGAATTGTGGACATATCTTGCAGACCTGAACGAACAGGCACAGGAACGGTTAGACACTATCATGGAGCAGATGAAAGCCACCGAGGGCGTGACAGAGGAATTGAAGCGAACTCAACAAATGGAATGGGTGCAGCGTTGTAATAACATTCACAACCGGGCAGAAGAAATTGTTTTGCATGATATAATTTATTCATACGGGAGTAATTAAATCGGAGGTATATAAGATGATTGAAATTGTATTTGGTGAAAGTGCCTGTGGAAGTTTGAAAATTGCCCAAACTTACGGTAGGGGAAAGTATAGAGGAAGTGCAGTTTCGGTCTTTATGAGGCACGAAGATGGGAGTGTTCCATCTTCAGATGAAATGAAAGAAGCACAAATTCAAGCACAGGAACAAGAACATATTGCTTGGGAGAATGCTATTCCATTGGGAGGCAAGAGCAGTGATGTTTATTGTTTTGATATGGCTCTTAGTGTGGGAGATATTTCTGATAATGGAATTGGCGAACAGCGGAAAAATGTTCTCAAGAAAATGCTGTCTGTCTGGTTTGTAGAGGATTTAGACTATCAGGTTGAAGAAAAAATACAGAAAATTAAAACTACATTGTCTTCGGTTATTGAACGATATGTAGCTGGGGAAGAAGTTCGTATTTGGTATAGCTATAATCCGGATGAACTTTGCGGTATGTACTGGCTTATGAAACAACTTCGACCATTAAACTGTCAGACAACAATTTATTTGGTTAAGTTACCTGCCTGGGAATATGGAAAAGAAAATACTATGACATCCAAAATAGCATGGGGTGAGGTTTCTCCTGGCGAATGGGGAAAATATATAACTCTACAAGAAAAAGCTAAGCCTGTATTTCTTTCAGCTTGTGCTATGAAATGGAATCAACTTCAAAATGAAAATGCACCTTTGCGTGCAATGCTAAATGGTAAATTGCAAAGTGTTTCAGAAGATATATATGATAGTTTCATTCTTCGTGAAATTGCGGAACAGCCAGAGCAATTCAAAATGGCTATTGTTATAGGTAATGTTTTAGGAAAATATCAACTTGGAATTAGTGATGTATGGATTTCTAATCGCATTGATAAAATGCTTGAAGATGGTGTGTTGGAAATTATACAGGACGCACCAAAGGGAGAAACAAATTATCGCCGGATATTAAGAAAACGAATGAAATAATAACCACAGCAAGAACCGCTGCTACATGGAAGGCACCCCAACCATGCAACAGCGGTTTTTTTTACCGTTTTTTCCTCTGGCTGATAGGCGTTCCCATTTTCTTTGATTTTTTGAGAATCCGAATCAGCCAGCGAAATTCTTCGTCTGACAGATTTTTATAGTTGATACCGAGCTGCTTGCAGTAAAGGACAGCCAGCTTTTCATCCCGGCTGCCCTTGAAATTTTCGACTGCTTCGAGATTTTCTTTCAATTCATCGGCAACGGTGGTCTGGGGCGCACTCTCACTGTCCTTTTTGTGGGCTTCCCGAATATCCCGGATAATCAGGTTGAGGTCATCCAGAACCATGTGACTGAAATACTCATCATCACTGATATGGGCGGCTTGCAGCACTTTCAAATGCGGGTCATCTTCGCCTGGGCGATACCGTTCAATGATTTCATGCCGGACGGTATCGACAAGTGCATTGAGGTTTTGAATCTGCATGGTAGCAATCCCGTCCACATAAATCTCAATGTCTGCAAGAAACTTGATAAAATCTTTATGTGTAGCAAGCTCACAGAGCAGACGGTTGTTAATCCGACCGCTTTTCAGCAGTGCCACCATCTCATCATTCAAATGCAACTCCGTCAATGGTGTGTTGATCTGCTCCCTGTTCTCTATCCGGCACAGTAGATAATCAACAGAGACCCCATAGAAGTCTGCCAGCGTGATAAGGTTGCCATGATTGATTTCCTTAAAATCCTCTTTTTCATAACTTCCAAGAGCTGATTTGGAAATGCCTGTCAGCTTTGATAGTTCTTCCAGATTTAAGCCTTTGTCCTTGCGGAGTTCCCAAAGGCGTTCCTGTATGCTTGTTGCTCCTTTCATGGGCGCACGCTCCTTTCCAATGGTTTCATTGCTGCCGCTTATCTGGATTATATCACACTTTCCGCAATCGTGGAAATTTCTGATTTTTACCCCTAATTCCTACTTTGTGGACATACGGCACAGGGCACAAAAATGTTCTATGATACAGGTAGTTCATCGATGGATTATTCCAATCGAATGACCAGCCTGTGTGGGATATGCTTCCCCGGCGATGTAGCGCCATGACTTTTGGCAGGGATGTGGAGGAACCCTGACCGAAACGAGCGTACCAAAGGGAGCGATACGCCGCTGTGAGATTCAGGGGAGGAACGACACCGGGGAGAACTGGCGAACTGACACCGAAATGATACCGAAACACGACAATCTGATAGGGGGATAGTCTACCCTATCGCTGATACTTCGGGAGATTTTAATCGGCTCTATGACCGTAATTTTGCCGAAAATCGCCCCGAAACCATACACTAAAACGGGAGGAAATACAATATGCCGAGAATGAGCAAAAAGAGGAAGCATGAGCTTTCCTTTTACCTCAATGACCGGGGGCGTGTCACTTACAACGAATTATGCCGGAAATGCCAGCATGGGTGCAAGCAGAGCTTCCGGGCGGTTGTGATTGACTGCCCCCGTTATTTATCCAAACGATCAAAGAAAAAGGAGGAACACACCGAATGAATTTTGAATTTATGACGATAGACACACCATTGCCGCCCTGTATGCCCTTTCCCAGAGCGTTGACAGGATTTCCAGTCAGCAGCACCGCAAAGGTCATGTACTGCCGGATGCTGGACGCTATGCTCTCCAAAGGTCAGGAGGACGAGAACGGAATCCTGTTTGTCTGCTTCCCTGTCACAGCCATTGCCGCAGTCCTGTCCCGCAGTCCCATGACGGTCAAGCGTTCTCTGAATGAACTGGAAACCGCCGGACTTATCATGCGGGTGCGTCAGGGCGTTGGAGAACCAAACAGGATTTATGTGCTGATACCGGGAAAGGAGGACG